>NZ_JAUYAN010000329.1 GCF_030693485.1 Bradyrhizobium sp.
CGATCAGGTGGGTGACGTTGCCGGCGACCGAGAACGGCAACAGCAGGCGCTCATAAGCGACGATTCGTCCATAGCTGTCGTCGATATTGGAGATGGTATAGACCGGCAGCCGGCGGGCGATGCATTCGTGGTAGACCGGCATCACGATGGGGACCAGCCTCGGGCCGAGATACTCGTCGAGAAACCGGCCTTTGCCGGTGTGGCCGTAGGCACTGGCCATCCGCGTGCCGTCGCTCTGGATCGTCAGGCGCGGCGGCCAGCTGGCGGTATCCACGGTATAATAGACGAGATCCGGAAACTCCTCTTCGATCCGCGCGGGGTGGTACTCGTCGATCCGAGGCAGCAACCGGTCGCGGGCAAAAAGCCGCAGCCAGGTGTTCAGCAGGTCGCGCTGCTTGATCAATTTGACCACCGACGGGTTGGCGCTATCAAAATCCACAGCTGAAATCCTCAATACCAAATGTCGGATCATCCTCCCCGAGCGACAAATATTCTATGAAAACGCTGGACAACGTCCAAACACCGTTAATGCGTGCTTTCCGATGGGGACCAGCAGAAGCCGGAGAACTGCGGCGAACCAGCAGCCGGGTTCCGGGCAATTCGACCAGCGGCCTATCGGGAGCCGGGCATTTAGCCGCCGCGTATGGCCAGCTTTCGACCTTGCGTAAGCCGGGCCGTTGACGGCATATTCCGGCCGGAGGCGGCACGTCCGGGACGGGATTTCCAAGGCGTCTGGGGAACCTGCCGGTTGGCAAGAATTGGTCATGCGCGAAGCGCGCTTCGCGGCGATGACTGTTGGGGGAATTTGATTGGCCGATGAGTTCATTCTCGAAACCCACGGATTGAGCAAGGAATTCGCGGGCTTCTTTGCCGTTCGCGATGTCGATCTCAGGGTTCGCCGTGGCAGCATTCATGCGTTGATCGGTCCTAACGGGGCCGGCAAGACGACATGCTTTAATCTTTTAACCAAGTTTCTACAGCCTTCCGCGGGCCAGATTCTCTATAAAGGACAGGATATTACGGCGATGGCGCCGGCCGACGTCGCGCGCCTCGGCCTGGTGCGCTCGTTTCAGATTTCAGCGGTGTTTCCTCACCTCACCGCGCTCGAAAACGTCAGGGTGGCGCTGCAGCGCCAGCACGGGCACTCGTTCGATTTCTGGCGCTCCAAGACGGTGCTCGACCGCTTCAACGGCCGCGCCCATGAGCTGCTGGACGATGTCGGCCTCAGCGAGTTCGCCAACACGCCCGCGGTCGAGATGCCCTACGGGCGCAAGCGCGCACTGGAGATTGCAACGACGCTGGCGCTCGATCCGGAGATGATGCTGCTCGACGAACCGATGGCCGGCATGGGCCACGAAGACATCGACAAGATCACCGCCTTGATCAAGCGGCTCTCGAAGAACTACACCATCCTGATGGTCGAACATAATCTCAGCGTCGTGGCCAATCTTTCCGACATCATTACGGTGCTGACGCGCGGCCAGGTGCTGGCGGAAGGCAATTACGCCGAGCTCACCAAGGACGAGCGCGTCCAGGAAGCGTATCTGGGGGCGGGACATGGCTGATTCGAAGATGGCCGACGCCGCCGCGACGAAATCCGGCGCAGCGACGCCGGTGCTGACGGTGCAGAATCTCGAAGCGTGGTACGGCGAGTCCCACATCCTTCACGGGATCAATTTCAACGTCAATGCCGGCGAGGTGGTCACGCTGCTCGGCCGCAACGGCGCGGGCAAGACCACGACGCTGAAATCGGTGATGGGGATCATCGGCAAGCGCACCGGATCGATCCGGTTCGGCGATCAGGATATCACCCGAACCTCGTCCGACAAGATTGCGCGCATGGGCGTTGCCTTCTGCCCCGAGGAGCGCGGGATTTTCGCCAGCCTCGACGTGCGCGAAAACCTGCTGCTGCCGCCGGTGGTGCGTCCGGGCGGGCTGTCGCTGGACCAGATCTTCGAGCTGTTTCCGAATCTGAAGGAACGGCTCAACAGCCAGGGCACCAAACTGTCGGGCGGCGAGCAGCAGATGCTGGCGATCGCCCGGATCCTGCGCACCGGCGCGCGGTTCCTGATGCTGGACGAGCCGACCGAGGGGCTGGCCCCGGTCATCATCCAGCAGATCGGCCACACCATCGCGCGCCTCAAGAAGGAGGGTTTTACGATTCTCCTGGTCGAGCAGAACTTCCGGTTCGCGGCGACTGTCGCGGACCGCTACTACATCGTCGAGCACGGCAAGGTGATCGACGGTTTCAAGAACTCGGATCTGCAAGCCAATATGGACAAGCTTCACACCTATCTCGGCGTCTGAACGACGTCTTCAAGCAGTCACGGAGATACAGATGAAAAACGGAATCTCGGCATTATTGCTCGGCACCGCGCTGGCGCTCGGCGCTGGCAGTGCCGCCCTGGCGCAGGATAAAACCATCAAGATCGGCGTGCTGACCGACAATTCGGGGCTTTACTCCGACCTCGGCGGTGCGGGCTCCACGCTGGCAGCCCAGATGGCGGTTGAGGATTCCGGGCTGGCCGCCAAGGGCTGGAAGATCGACATCGTTTCCGCTGATCACCAGAACAAGCCCGACATTGCCGTCAACACCGCGCGGCAATGGATCGACGTCGACAAGGTCGATATCTTCATGGACGTGCTGAACTCCGGCGTCGCGCTGGCGGTCAACAATCTGGTGAAGGAAAAGAACGTCATCATGATCAATACCGGCGCGGCGTCGTCGGATCTCACCAATGCGCAGTGCTCGCCGAACACGATTCACTGGGTTTACGACACCTACATGCTGGCCAACAGCACCGGCCAGGCCCTCGTGAAGGCCGGCGGCGACACATGGTATTTCCTGACCGCTGACTACGCCTTCGGTCACGCGCTGGAGCGCGACACCACCGCAGTCGTGGTGAAATCGGGCGGCAAGGTGATCGGTACCGTCAGGCACCCGCTGAACACCGCGGACTTCTCCTCCTTCCTGCTGCAGGGGCAGGCGTCGAAGGCCAAGATCATCGGCATGGCGAATGCCGGCGGCGACACCACCAACACGATCAAGCAGGCGTCCGAGTTCGGCATCGTCGCGGGGGGGCAAAAGCTCGCCGGTCTGCTGCTGTTCATTACCGACGTTCACTCGCTCGGCTTGAAGGTGGCGCAGGGCCTGAGTTTTACGGAGACGTTCTATTGGGACCTGAACGACGGAACCCGCGCTTTCTCAAAGCGCTTTTCCGAGCGCACCAAGAGCAAGGCAATGCCATCCATGGTGCAGGCCGGCGTCTATTCGGGCCTGATCCACTATTTCAAGACGCTCGATGCGATGGGCGGCAATCCGCGTGACGGCGCCAAGGTGGTGGCCAAGATGAAGGAAGCGCCGACCGACGATCCCCTGTTCGGCAAGGGCTCGATTCGCGCCGACGGCCGCAAGATCCATCCGGCCTATCTGTTCGAGGTCAAGAAGCCCTCGGAATCCAAGGGCCCCTGGGACTATTACAAGCTGATCGGAACCACCCCGGCTGACCAGGCCTTCCGGCCGCTTTCGGAAAGCGCCTGTGCGCTTGTGAAAAAGTAACAACGATTGCCCGCCGGCGCCTGGCGCCGGCGGGTCTTCGCCCGACGTTTACAGAAGATTGAGTTTCGAAAGATCGATCGATGCAGGCTCTCTACGCGCAGCTTCTGGTGGGACTGATCAACGGCTCGTTTTACGCGCTGTTGAGCCTTGGGCTCGCCGTGATCTTCGGAATGCTCAACATCATCAATTTCGCGCACGGCGCGGTCTACATGATGGGCGCGTTCTGCGCCTATTTCCTGCTCAATCTGTTGGGCATCGGATACTGGCCGGCGCTGATCATCGCGCCGATCGCGGTCGGCATTTTCGGCATGATCCTGGAACGGACCATGCTGCAATGGCTGGCCGGACTCGATCATCTCTACGGGCTGTTGCTGACGTTCGGGATGGCGCTGATCATCCAGGGCGTGTTCCAGAATTATTTCGGGTCGTCGGGTTTGCCCTATGCGATCCCCGATGAACTGAAAGGCGGCGTCAATTTGGGATTCATGTTCCTGCCGATCTATCGCGGCTGGGTCGTGGTGTTCTCGCTGATCGTATGCCTCGCCACCTGGTACCTGATCGAAAAGACGCGGCTTGGCGCCAATTTGCGCGCCGCCACCGAAAATCCGACGCTGGTGCGCGCCTTCGGCATCAACGTGCCACGCATGATCACGCTGACCTACGGGCTCGGCGTGGGCCTTGCCGCGCTGGCCGGCGTGCTGTCGGCGCCGATCAACCAGGTGCGGCCGCTGATGGGCGCCGACCTCATCATCGTGGTGTTCGCGGTGGTGGTGATCGGCGGCATGGGCTCGATCATGGGTTCGATCATCACCGGGTTCGCGCTCGGCGTGATCGAGGGACTGACAAAGTACTTTTATCCCGAAGCCTCCAATACCGTGGTCTTTGTGTTGATGGTGCTGGTGCTGCTGGTGAAGCCGACGGGACTGACGGGACGGGCGACGACATGAGTGTAATGACCGACGATACCTTGCCGGCAAACCCGCGCGGGATCCGCGACGAGATGATCGTGTTCGTCGCGATGGCGGCGTTGCTGGCGGCGGTGCCGCTGACCGGCATCTATCCGTTCTTCGTCATGCAGGCGCTGTGTTTCGCGCTGCTGGCCTGCGCCTTCAACCTGCTGATCGGTTATGGCGGCCTGTTGTCGTTCGGCCATGCGATGTTTCTGGGCAGCGCCGGCTATTTCACCGCGCATGCACTGAAGGAATGGGGGCTCTCGCCCGAACTCGGCATCCTGGTGGGCACCGCCGGTGCGGCCGGGATCGGCGTCATCACCGGCGCCATCGCGATCCGCCGGCAGGGCATCTATTTCTCGATGATCACGCTGGCGCTGTCGCAGCTCCTGTATTTCATCTATCTGCAGGCCCCGTTCACCCATGGCGAAGATGGCATCCAGGGCATTCCGCAGGGCCACCTGTTCGGAATTTTCAATCTCGCCAAGCCGACGGTGCTTTACTACGTCATCCTGGTCGGCTTCCTCGGCGGTTTCCTCGTGGTATTCCGCGCCGTCAACTCGCCGTTCGGCGAGGTGCTGAAAGCGATCCGTGAAAACGAGCAGCGCGCGATTTCGCTGGGCTACAAGACCGATCAGTACAAGCTGCTCGCCTTTATCCTGTCGGGGACGCTGGCGGGGTTCGCGGGCTCGCTGAAAGTGTTCGTGGCCCAGAATGCCTCGCTCACCGACGTGCACTGGACGATGTCGGGCGAAATCGTGCTGATTACGCTGGTCGGCGGCCTCGGCACCATGTTCGGGCCGGTGGTCGGCGCCTTCGTCATCATCGCCATGCAGCAATATCTCGCCGGCTTCGGACAATGGGTAACGGTGATCCAGGGCGTGATCTTCGTGGTTTGCGTGCTGACGTTCCGCCGCGGCATTGTCGGTGAAATCGCGCATTATTTCCGGCGGTCGCTCTGAGCGGGACGCTTCCGGGCAGATTTTCCGGCCTATAAAGCGGTGGATGACCCGGCCGTATCCGAAGGCCGCCGCTTGGTTTGACGAAAATTGGTTTATGACAGTTATGTGACAGGGCGCTGCGGCCCGGCCATTTCTGTGACAATGGACATGACCCATGCTGATGCGCTGGTTTCGCGCCTTTCTTCCCCGCGAAGAACGGTTTTTCGAGCTTTTTGCCAGGCATTCCCAGGTCTGCGTGCAGGGCGCACTGGCGTTGCAGGGCGTGCTGCGGGGCGGCGAGGAAACCCCGATATTCTGCCAGCGGGTCAACCAGTTCGAGAACGACGCCGACAATGTCACCCGCGAGGTACTCACCGCGGTGCGCCGGACCTTCATCACGCCGTTCGACCGCGGCGACATCAAGAACCTGATCACCTCGATGGACGATGCCATCGACCAGATGCAGCAGACCGCCAAGGCGGTGATCCTGTTCGAGGTCCGCACCTTCGAGCCGCCGATGCGCGAGATGGGAACGCTGCTGGTCGAGTGCGCCAACCTGGTCGGCAAGGCGCTGCCGCTGATGCAGTCGATCGGCGAGAACGTCGCCATGCTGACCGCCATCACCGAGGAGATCGGCAAGCTGGAAGGCCGCATCGACGACCTCCACGATATCGGACTGAAGGAGCTGTACCTCAAGCACCGCAATGCCAACACGATGGACTTCATCGTCGGCTCTGAAATCTACAAGCATCTGGAAAAGGTTTCGGACCGCTTCGACGATGTCGCGAACGAGATCAACAGTATCGTGATCGAACAGGTATAGGGCAGGGCCGCGCAGTGGACGCCACGCTAGGTCTTCCGATTCTGGTCGGGTTAATCGCAGTCGCGCTGCTGTTCGACTTTCTCAACGGGTTGCACGATGCGGCCAACTCGATCGCGACGATCGTGTCGACCCGGGTGCTGCGCCCGCAATATGCGGTGCTGTGGGCGGCGTTCTTCAACTTCATCGCCTTTCTGTTCTTCGGGCTTCACGTCGCCAACACCATCGGCACCGGCATCATCGAGCCCAGCGTCATCGACGCGCAGGTGATCTTCGGCGCGCTGATCGGCGCCATCGTCTGGAACGTGATCACCTGGGGACTGGGAATCCCGTCCTCCAGTTCGCACGCCCTGATCGGAGGGCTGGTCGGGGCCGGCATGGCCAAGGCCGGATTGTCGGCGGCGGTCTGGACCGGCCTGACCAAGACCTTGCTGGCGATCGTGCTGTCGCCGCTGGTCGGCTTCCTGCTGGCGCTGGTGCTGGTCGCGATCGTGTCCTGGGCCGCGGTGCGCTCGACCCCGTTCGCGGTCGATCGCGCCTTCCGCATCCTGCAATTCGTCTCGGCCTCGCTGTATTCGCTCGGACATGGCGGCAACGACGCGCAGAAGACCATGGGCATCATCGCGGTGCTGCTCTATTCGCAGGGCCACCTCGGCTCCGAATTTTCGGTGCCGTTCTGGGTGGTGATTTCGTGCCAGGCGGCGATGGCGCTGGGCACCCTGATGGGCGGTTGGCGGATCGTCCGCACCATGGGCCTGCGGATCACCAAGCTGACGCCGATGCAGGGGTTTTGCGCCGAGACCGGCGGGGCCGCGACGCTGTTCATGGCGACCTGGCTCGGGGTCCCCGTTTCCACCACGCACACCATCACCGGCGCCATCATCGGGGTTGGCGCGGCGCGGCGGGTGTCGGCGGTACGCTGGAACGTGGCGAGTTCGATCGTCTATGCGTGGGTAATCACCATTCCGGCCTCGGCGATCATCGCGGCGCTGACCTACTGGGCGGTCAACCTGATCCCGCTCGCCAAATAGCGTCAGGTCGCCAGCTTCAGTCCGACGATCCCGGCGACGATCATTCCGATGCAGGCGATCCGCGCCACTCCGGCGGGATCGCCGAACAGCACGATGCCGAGGATCGCGGTGCCGACGGCGCCAATCCCGGTCCACACCGCATAGGCGGTTCCCATCGGCAGCGTCTTCAGCGCCAGACCCAGCATTCCGATGCTGGCGGCCATGCAGGCCAGCGTCAGCACGGAGGGAACGAGCCGGGAAAAGCCCTCGGTATATTTGAGGCCGACCGCCCAGCCGACCTCCAGCAAACCCGCGATCAACAGCAGTAGCCACGCCATGGGACGGCCTCCCGGTCAGCAGGGTCGTCCCTGCGCATGAAATGGATGATTGGAGGTCGTCCTCGCAGAGCCTATATGAGGTCGGGCTGGCCCGCGCGCAACCTGCCGCTGCCGGCCAAATCCCTTGTGGACCGCTGCAAACCCCTTGATTGCGCCCGTTTTCCCTGCCACAGGCTCGCTGATGTCCGACCTCGCACTCACTGCCGAATCGCCGACCCTTTCGCCGCTGTCAGATGAAGTGGCGCGCCGGCGGACCTTTGCGATCATCTCGCATCCCGACGCCGGCAAGACCACGCTGACTGAAAAACTGCTGCTGTTCGGCGGCGCCATCAATCTCGCCGGGCAGGTCAAGGCCAAGGGCGAACGGCGCAATACCCGTTCCGACTGGATGAAGATCGAACGTGACCGCGGCATCTCGGTCGTGACCTCCGTGATGACGTTCGAGTTCAACGGCCTCGTCTTCAACCTGCTGGACACGCCAGGCCATGAGGACTTTTCGGAAGACACCTACCGGACGCTGACGGCGGTGGATTCCGCCGTGATGGTGATCGACGCCGCCAAGGGCATCGAGGCGCGGACGCTGAAGCTGATCGAGGTCTGCCGCCTTCGCGACATTCCGATCATCACCTTCATCAACAAGATGGACCGCGAGAGCCTCGATACCTTCGAGCTGCTCGACGAGATCGAAAAGACGCTGGCGCTCGACACCACCCCGATGACCTGGCCGGTCGGCCGCGGCCGCGATTTCATGGGCACCTACGATATCTCCACGGGCGGCATCCGGCTGCTCGAAGGCGGCGGCGCCAAGACCGGCGCTGCCGAGAACATCGACGTCGCCGAACTCGCCGGCCGCAACGCCAATCTCGACGTCGCCGAAATCACCGAGGAACTGGCGCTGGTGAAGGAAGCCAGCAAGCCGTTCGATCTCACGTCGTTCCGCGAAGGCCACATGACGCCGGTCTATTTCGGCTCGGCGCTGCGCAATTTCGGCGTCGGCGATCTGCTGGAAGGGCTCGGCAAATTCGCGCCGCCGCCGCGCGCGCAGGACTCCAATCTGCGCAAGGTCGAGGCCTCGGAGCCGCGCATGAGCGCCTTCGTTTTCAAGATCCAGGCCAATATGGATCCGAACCACCGCGACCGCATCGCCTTCGCGCGGCTGTGCTCGGGCAAGCTCTCCCGCGGCATGAAGGCCAAGCTGGTGCGCACCGGCAAGAACATGACGCTGTCCAGTCCGCAATTCTTCTTCGCGCAGGACCGCTCCGTGGCGGACGAAGCCTTTGCCGGCGACGTCGTCGGGATTCCCAATCACGGCACGCTGCGGATCGGCGATACCCTGACCGAAGGCGAGGACCTCACCTTCGTCGGCGTGCCGTCCTTCGCACCGGAAATCGTCCGCCGCGTCCGCCTCACCGATGCGATGAAGGCGAAGAAGCTGAAGGAGGCGCTGCAGCAGATGTCGGAGGAGGGCGTGGTGCAGGTGTTCCGTCCGCGCGACGGCGCGCCGGCGCTGGTCGGCGTGGTCGGCCCGCTGCAGCTCGACGTGCTGAAGGCGCGGCTCGACGCCGAATACTCGCTGCCGGTCGAGTTCGAGGTCTCGGAGTTTCAGCTGGCGCGCTGGATTTCGTCCGACGACCGCAAGAAGCTGGAAGCGTTCGTCGCCGCCAACGGCTCCGGCGTCGCCGACGACGTCGATGGCGATCCGGTGTTTCTGGCCAAGAACGAATTCTATCTCGGCTACACCAAAGAGCGCGCCGAGGGCATTGTGTTTTCTAGCATCAAGGACGTGAAGAAGAAGGCGTGAGGCGGGGGCTGCCGGCTCGCCCAGCGATGCTACGCTCCCGTCACGCGCCAGATCACGTCGCCGACGTCGTCCGCCACCAGCAGCGAGCCGTCGGCACCGAGGGTCACCCCGACCGGCCGTCCATAGGACTCCTTCTCGTCCGGCGCGAGGAACCCCGACAGGATGTCCCGCGCCGGCCCAGCCGGGCGCCCGTTCACGAACGGCACGAACACCACCTTGTAGCCACTCAGCGTGCTTCGATTCCACGAGCCGTGCTGACCGATCGCCATGCCGTCCGGAAATCCCGGCAGCGTGCCGGCCGGCATCCAGCACAGGCCGAGCGACGCGGTGTGCCCGCCCAGCGCGTAGTCCGGCGTGATCGCTTTTGCGACCGCGGCCGGATCCTGCGGCACCCGGTCGTCCACCGTCTGCCCCCAATAGCAATAGGGCCAGCCGTAGAAACCGCCGTCGCGGACCGACGTCAGATAATCGGGCGGGGTCTCGTCGCCGAGGCCGTCGCGCTCGTTGACGACGGTCCAGAGCACGCCGGTCTGCGGCTCCCATGCCAGGCCCACCGCGTTGCGCAGGCCGTCGGCAAAGATGCGGCTGGAGCCATCAACCAGGTCGAGTTCGTAGACGGCCGCCCGGCCTTGCTCAACTTCCATGCCGTGCTCGGCGATGTTGGTGAGCGAGCCGACCCCGGCATAGAGTTTTCGGCCATCGGGGCTCTGCAGCAGGCTGCGCGTCCAGTGACCGCCGGGCTTGAAGCTGACGAGCTTTCGCCCTGGAGCGGTGATGCGGTTGGCACCCGCGACGTAGGGGAAGGCCACCACGCCGTCGGTGTTTCCGACATAGAAGGTGTCGCCCACCAGCGCCATGCCGAACGGCTGGTTCAGTCCCGCCATGAAGACTTCACGCCGCTCGGCGACGCCGTCGCCATCGGCGTCGCGAAACAACGTTATGCGGTTCGCGCTGACGCCCAGGGCGGAGGCACGTCGCATCGTCGCCTGCATCGCATAGCCGAACACGTTCCTGACCGGTCCGGGGACCTGATTGGATTCGGCTACGAGGACGTCGCCATTGGGCAGCACCTCGATCCAGCGCGGATGTTGCAGGCCGGTGGCGAACGCATTGACCTTGAGTCCCGGCGCCGCCACCGGAATCTGCCCCTCGCTCCAGCCCCGGGCTGACGGCATCTTGAGCGTCGGGAGGCTGCCCTGCGGTTTCGCTTCGGGAACGACCGGAGAACTGCCCCAGGCGGGCTCGGGGGCGGCGCCCTGCCGTCGGCGCCACAGCAGCGCAGCAGCGCCGATCAGCGCGACTATT
>NZ_JAUYAN010000330.1 GCF_030693485.1 Bradyrhizobium sp.
CGATCAGCGCATCGTCGGCGTCATGATCGAAAGCAATCTGGTCGCGGGCCGCCAGGAAGTGCTGCCGGGCGCGACGCTGACTTATGGGCAGAGCATCACCGACGGCTGCATCGACTGGCAGACCACCGTGCCGGCGCTGAATCTGCTGGCGAATGCCGTTGCAGCGAGACGGGACTCGCGGCGTCAGCACGTCCTGGAGCGATCGGCCTAGCCGATGGATCGTGACCAGAGCGGCCGCGTGCGGCCTGCCAACCGCTCCGACCGCGGCCTAGCAGCCGCGGCAGATGCTCTTGATCTTGCGATCGAGAAGGGCGTTTTCCTTGCTCAAGGGATCGTTCGGATCGTTCAGGTTCTTCTCCGACGGCACGTCGCTGGCGCGCGGCTGGCGATGGCCGACCGGGGCCTGTGGCAGCGGCCGGTCCTTCACTGCGGTCGATGATCCCCCGCTGCCGGTTTGAGCGATCGCGGCCGAACCGCCGATCAGAACCAGCAGCGCAATTGTCGTGAGCAGTTTCTTCATCGTGTTCTCCTGTCTCAGAGAATTCATCTATCGCGCCCGGTCGGGAACCTCGATCTCTACACAATTGCGGCGCCCCTGGGCAGCGCAGTCCTGAACCTTCCGCACGTCCGCCATGGTGCTGAGCAGCCATACTCCCGCTCCCACCAGCACGGCAAGAAATCCGAGCAGCACCGCATTCTCGACATTGCGGTTGCCCTCATCTTCCGGCGGTGGCTGTCCTGGTCTTTCCCCGTCCGCAGTCATCACCGAACTACGGCTTCGGGGGATAGAGATGAACATCACCGCAATAATCGGCCACACGATAGCGCGCTTCGGCGCCCGGATCACCGTCCGATGGCGAGTTTGCCTGCGACAAGTAGTTCGGGCCGACCGGCGATTTGCCATGGCCGCCGGGAATATCCAGCACGTATTCCGGCTGGCACAGGCCGGACACCCGTCCCCTCAAACTTCGCATCAATTGCTGCCCGTGCTCCAGCGTGGTGCGCAGATGCGCGGTGCCGGGTGCGAGATCGCCGTGGTGCAGGTAATAGGGCTTTATTCTGCACTCGACGAAGGCCCGCATCAGCGCCTCCAGCGTCGCGGCGTCGTCGTTGACGCCGCGCAGCAACACGCTCTGGCTGACCATGGGAATGCCGGCATCGACAATCCCGGCGCAGGCGGCGCGCGCCTTGCCGGTCAGTTCGCGCGCATGGTTGGCATGCAGCGCAACCCAGGTCGCGGCACCCCTGACCTTCAGCGCCGCGATCATCTCGTCGCTGATGCGCTGGGGTTCGGCGACCGGCACCCGCGTGTGAATGCGAATGATCTTGACGTGATCGATCGCAGCCAGATCCGCCATGATCTCGGCTAACCGCCGCGGCGACAGCATCAGGGGATCGCCGCCGGTCAGGATCACTTCCCAGATTTCGGAATGCGCGCGGATATAGGCCAGCGCATTGTCGTACGCGCCCTGCGAGAGCGCGCTCGCCTTGCCCGGCCCGACCATTTCGCGGCGAAAGCAGAAGCGGCAATAAACCGCGCAGACATGAACGAGCTTGAACAGCACCCGGTCGGGATAGCGGTGCACGATACCCGACACCGGTGAATGCGCGTGATCGCCGATCGGATCGGCGCTCTCGTTCGCCTGCACAACCAGTTCCTCCGAACTTGGAATGTACTGCCGCGCAATCGGATCAAACGGATCGTCGGGGTCGATCAGGGCGGCGACATCAGGCGTCACCGCCACCGCGTAGCGTGCCGCGACCTTTTCCAGATCGGCGAGGTCCTCCACCGGGACGAGGCCCTGGGCGACCAGTTCCGTGGGCTCGCGCAAGGTCGTGGCCGGCTTGAAGTTGATACCGTCGTTGAAATTGATCCTGTTCATGCCTCACCTGCCGGCGGCGTCCACACCACCTGATCGATCCTCAACGCGCCGCTCGCCAGCATCACCAACCGGTCGAAACCGAGCGCAACGCCGCTGGCCTGGGGCATCCGCCCGACCGCGGCGAGGAAATCCTCATCCAGCGGGTAGCGCTCGCCATAGCGCCGCTGCTTTTCGTCCATCGCTTCGGTAAAGCGATGGCGCTGCTCGCGCGCGTCGGTCAACTCGCCGAAGCCATTGGCGAGCTCGACGCCGCAGGCATAAATCTCGAACCGTTCGGCAACGCGCGGATCGGACGGTTTGGTCCGCGCCAGCGCCGCCTCGGGCGCCGGGTATTCGAACAGCACGGTCAGCCGCCCCTGCCCCAGTCTCGGCTCGACATGCTCCACCAATACCTTGCTGAAGATGTCGGACCAGGTGTCGTCATCCGAAATCCGAACTCGCGCGTTGGCTGCAGCCGCCAGCGCCGCGCGGTCGCCGCGACCGTCCGCGACCGTAGCCAGCAGGTCGATGCCGGCAAAGTTGTCGAACGCCGCCGCGACCGTCAGCAGTTCGGGTTCGGCGAAGGGATCGGCGACCTTGCCGCGAAACGAAAACTGCCCGATGCCGGTGGCCTGCGCGGCATGCGCAATGATGACGATGCAGTCGGCCATCACGGCGTCATAGCCGGCTTCGGCGCGGTACCATTCCAGCATGGTGAATTCAGGCAGATGCAGATCGCCGCGCTCGCGGTCACGGAATACCCGCGCCAGTTCGAAGATCTTCGCCTCTCCGGCCGCCAGCAATTTCTTGCAGGCAAATTCCGGCGAGGTCCGCAAATAGCGGCTGGCGCGCTGGCCGTCGGCGCGCGTGAGCTCGGTGCGGGGCGCATGCAGATGGGTCTCATTGCCAGGTGAAACCTGCAGAATTCCGGTCTCGACCTCGGCAAAACCCTGCTCCTCGAACCAGCCGCGAACGGCTCTGACGATCGCGCTCCGCGCCATCAGAAACGGCCTGGCGTCGGCGTGGCGCGCGGGCGTCCACCAGGGTGAAATCCGGTCGATCTCAGGCATCAGCAGGCCGCCCCGTCCGGCCGCAAATTGCTGGCATCAAGCGGCAAAATCAGTATGTTGCAGCCCGAAACCGCCTCTACGGCCCCGGGACGCCCTTGTCCGGATCGGGCCGGGGCCAGAATATCAGGAAAAACAGCCTTGAAAGTCATCGCCAGTTCTATTCGCAAGGGCAACGTCATCGAGCAAGACGGCAAGCTTTACGTGGTTCTGACCGCCGAGAACATCCACCCCGGCAAGGGAACTCCGGTCAGCCAGATCGAAATGCGCCGAATCAGCGACGGGGTGAAGATTTCCGAGCGCTACAAGACCACGGACCAGGTGGAGAAGGCGACCATCGAGGACCAGAACTTCAACTACCTCTATGAGGATGCCGACGGCTTTCACTTCATGAACAACGACAATTACGACCAGGTTCAGGTGCCGAAGGATGTGATCGGCACCGCCAAAGCCTTCCTGCAGGAAAACATGACCGTCAAGCTTTCGCTGCACGGCGTCGTTCCGGTGGCGATCCAGATGCCGCAGCGAGCCACGCTGGAAGTCGTGGAAACCGAACCTGTCACCAAGGGCCAGACCGCGTCGTCGTCCTACAAGCCTGCCATCCTTTCCAACGGCCTGCGCACCAACGTGCCGCCGCATATCGGCGTCGGAACCCGCATTGTAGTCATGACCGAGGACGGGTCCTACGTCGAACGCGCCAAGGATTAGGCGAGGATCAGGGCTCAATACTGGCGCCGGGGGCGACGCATTGGCTACGAAAGCTGTCCGGTTCGTCTCGCGTTGGCTGGCACCTTTCATTTTGCTCCCGGCCGGAATGGCTGTTGCCCTCGCCGATGAGTTTCGGACTCCGGTGGTTTCAGCCGTCCGTATCGATTGGCGTGTGGCCCTCGACCAGCTGAGGACCGAGATCAACACCCGGCCGGCGATCGCTTCCAACTTCACGTTTTCCGGCCAGCGGCGGCTGCCGGCCCATGATCCCCGCACCATGCCGGCCCTGCTGCAGTTGAACGCGGTGACGTCGCCAATCTTCGCGGGGATCGGGCGAAGCCGGGTGCCGGTGCTGCTGCCGTTCGACACCGCGGCGTTTCTCGAGGCGGCCCGGACGGGTGGAGTGCCGGCGGGCCTGTCGCCGACGCGCTTTCAGGCGGACTTCCGGCCCGCCGACCTGTTCGACGCCGGCCCCGCCGGCTACGACGCGGTGTTCTCGCTGGAACCAGGCGCCGGCGACGGCATGCCGCAGCGGATTTTTGCAAAGCCGGTCGAAGTGCAGATCACCGGCTCGAGCCTGATTTACGACATCAGTGACCCCTTCGGCGGCAAGGGCGAACCGGTCAAATCGCTGGTGGCGGAATTCCCCGACCTGCGCCGTTTCATCCGGGAAGGCCATGTACGCTACGCCTTCACGCGCTTCGGTGTACCCTATGTGGTGTCGATCCAGTGCCTCGACTCCACGCCGCGCGCGCGGCGGCTGGCCTGCCGCGAGGCCTATCCGGTCGCCGAGCGTTTCCTGAAGGCGCTGCGCGTCGCCGGGGGGCTGCCATCTCGGCCGCACATGGACATGTCGTCCAGCATCGCCGAACGGCCGCCGCAACGCTCCCCTGATTTCAGCTATCGCCCCGCCGGCGACATCATCGCCAATACCGGCTTTCGCAAGCATGGCGGCCGCGCCGATTTCACTGCCTATTCGCAAATCCGCTTCCCGCTGGAGAAGGCCCCGGCTTTCGCGCATTCGCAGTCCTTCATGAAGCGCAGGGCGCGCGAGAAGACCGACGAGGCGGCAGGCAGCCATGCTGCCGGCTACCCCTGGCAGGATAATTTTTGCGAGGCCCGCAATTTCGGCGTCGGCCAGTGCGCCGGCGGCTTTGGCCATCAGGGACAGGACATCCGCCCCGGCGAATGTACTGTAGCAAGCGTGGCCGGCGACAAATGCGATCCCAAGCAGCAGGGCGTGGTCGCGGTTCGCGACAGCGTCGTGATCCGTTCACCGAAGCAGCAGGCGGTAACCCTGCAGGTAAACAGCCGCACCGAACATATCCGCTTCCGCTACATGCACATGAACCCGGTGAGCCTCGATGCCGACGGCGTCGTCAACGGACGCCTCGTCGCGGAAGGTGAAAAATTCGGCGTGGTCTCGAATTACCTCGACTATCCCAACGGCACCAGCCGCCATTTGCATTTCGACGTGCAGGTGTTCACGCGGGACGGCTGGCTCTGGGTCAACCCCTACGTGACCCTGATCTCGGCCTATGAACGCCTGATCCGCGGACGTGGACGCGAGACCGGGCCACGGGCGACGTCAGCGTCCGCTGTGGCGCATGCCTTGCCGGAGGATGCGCTTCGTCACCTCGATGCAAGGCAGGGCGGCGAGAACTGATCGCTATGACGCTGGGGCTTTCGGCGCCGATGGCCGCGCCGGCGGAGTCCAGCGATAGGTGGCGCCGAACCTGTTCCAGACATTGATCGAAGCGATCGCGGACGTCAGGTAAGTCAGCTCCTTCTCGGAAAACTCCGCACTCGCCTGCGCGTAGATTTCGTCGCTCACACCGCCGGCCAGCAACGTCAGTGCTTCGGTCCATGCCAAAGCCGCGCGCTCGCGCGCCGAAAACAGCGGCGCCTCGCGCCAGACCACGACAAGATTGAGCTTGTCGGCCGACAGGCCGAGCTTCTCGCCCAGCAGGATGTGATATTGCACGCAGAAGGCGCAGCCATTGATCTGCGAGGCGCGCAGCTTGATCAACTCGAGCAGCTGCGGATCGAGCCCGGCCTTGGCGGCGAACTGGCCGAGCGCGAGCACCGCGTCAAAGACATCCGGTGCCAGCGCCTTGAAGTCTGCGTATTCGCTCCGGGCATGTGACATCTCGACCACCTCATGTTATCAGTGTGCTGATTGATTATAAGAGCCCTTATATCATGCGCAAGATCGGGATATCGGCAAAATCGCGCTTCACTCGAAAGACGCCGAAACGGCGAAAATCGGGCGCCCCGGCAAAATCCGCTCCGCGCCGTCAAAAATCCCATCCGGCCCCCGATCGCGCCGGCGTCCGCCCGCCGCCGCCGGGCAGGGGCAAACGCGGCGAACAAGGCCACCTCGCCTATCTGCTGCGGCAGGCGCAGGCCGCGACCCGGCTGACGCTGGAACGGCGGCTGGCCGACCTCGGGATCACCCCGCCGCAATTCGCGGTCCTGACCATGCTGCGGGCCTATCCGGGCCTGTCGGGCGCGGACCTCGCGCGGGTGGCGCTGCTGACCCCGCAGACCGTCGGCGTCATCATCCGCAACCTGGAACGCGATGGCGCCATCAAGAAGCAGCCGCACCCCGTGCACGGCCGGATGCTGCAATGGATGCTGACCCGCCGCGGCGGCGCCCTGCTCGACCAGTGCCGCCGCCCCGTCCGGGCGCTGGAGCGAAGGCTGATCGCCGGGCTCGGCGCCTCGGCGCAGGCCACGGTGCGACGCTGGCTGTCCAAAATTGCCGCAGACCTGCAGCAGGATCGCTAGTTCCAGTGGCGCATTGACCTCTGCCGCGCCGCCTCCCCGGCGGGTAGACTGTCCCGATGGACCATTTTGATTCTCTGAGCACCCCGACCCGCCGCGCGCTGCTGCGATCAACCCTCGGCGCCGGCGCCCTGCTCGCGCATCCGCTCGCGGCGTTTGCCGCAGCCCCACCCGGTTTCG
>NZ_JAUYAN010000332.1 GCF_030693485.1 Bradyrhizobium sp.
CAGGGCATCTGACAGTTTATTTTCGACTTCTCGCGCGATTCCCTGCCAATGCTCGGGGTCGGCCAGCCAATCGGGACGATTTGCCACAAAGGTCCAGGTCCGGATTTGCGCGATCCGGCCCGATAATGTGTCGATATCGCCGGTAACGCGGTCGGCCTGGTCGACCTGGGCGGCGAACCAGGCATCCGGGATTCGGCCCTTCTTCATCAGGAAACCGAACAGGGTCGTCACCAGTTCCGCATGCGCCGCCGGCGCGATCTTGCGGTAGTCCGGAATCTGGCAGGCGTCCCACAGCCGCTCGACCGCGGCAGCGCCCTGCGCCATCTCGCGCACATCGGCGTCGCGCGCGGCGTGATCGAGCACGCGCAAATCCTCGGCGATCGGCGCCCGCGTCAGCGCCTCATGGGTCGGCGACAGCGCCAGCGACACTTGCAGGCTGCCGAGCGAGGAGAAATCCAGCTTCGAATTGCGCCATTGCAGCACTTTTACACTCTCGAAGGTGTGATTCTGCAGCGCATTGACCAGTTCCGGCTCGAACGGCGCACAGCGCGCGGTGGTCCCGAACGTGCCGTCGCGGGTGGCGCGACCGGCGCGGCCGGCGATCTGTGCGAATTCCGACGGGTTGAGCCGGCGGAACTGGTAGCCGTCATATTTGCGGTCGGAGGCGAAGGCGACGTGATCGACGTCGAGGTTGAGGCCCATGCCGACGGCGTCGGTTGCCACCAGATAATCGACGTCGCCGGACTGGAACATCGCCACCTGGGCGTTGCGGGTGCGTGGGCTGAGCGAGCCCAGTACCACGGCGGCGCCGCCATGCTGGCGTTTGATCAGTTCGGCGATGGCGTAGACCTCGTCGGCCGAGAACGCGACGATCGCGGTGCGCCGCGGCTGCCTCGTCAATTTGCGGTCGCCGGAGAATTCCAGCTGCGACAGCCGCGGCCGGGTGACGATGGAGGCGCCGGGCAGCAGCCGCTCGATGATCGGGCGCATGGTGGCGGCGCCGAGCAGCAGCGTCTCGTCGCGGCCGCGCCGATGCAGGATGCGGTCGGTGAAGACATGGCCGCGCTCCAGATCGGCCGCGATCTGGATTTCATCGACCGCGAGAAACGAGACGTCGAGATCCCTGGGCATCGCCTCCACGGTGGAGACCCAGTAGCGTGCCTTCGGCGGCTTTATCTTTTCCTCGCCGGTTATCAGCGCCACCAGATCGACGCCGACCCGGTCGACGATCTTGTTGTAGACCTCGCGCGCGAGCAGGCGCAGCGGCAGGCCGATCACCCCGGAGGAATGCGCCACCATCCGCTCGATCGCGAGGTGAGTCTTGCCGGTGTTGGTCGGCCCGAGCACCGCGGTGACGCCGGCGCCGGGAGCGCGGTCTTGCGCCGATGAGGACGAGAATGTCGAAAAGGCCATATTTTATTGAGTTTCCGCGTCGCCGGCTTTTTGGGAATTGTTTCATAATGCGACGCCTTGCAGTCGCGGCTTAAGTTCTGGAACGAGTCCGGAACGAATCGCGCCCGAATCGCTGACTCACTCCGGATGTCGTTACGTTCACCGCAACATCCCGGCACAACACCTCACAGCTGCACTAGATCAAGTTTGGCGCGGGGCGACAAGCGAGCGAATGGCGGTCGAATCCTTACAGCGCTGGAGAACACGGAGTCGAATCAGAAGCGAGCAAGAGTCAATGGGGATTCGCGATGAACTTCCCCTCTCCCCTTGTGGGAGAGGGTGGATCGAATGCGCTCGCGCATTCGAGACGGGTGAGGGGTCTGTCTCCGCGGATAGAGACCCCTCATCCGGCGCGCTGCGCGCGCCACCTTCTCCCACAAGGGGAGAAGGGAAGAAGTGTCCTCCCTACTGCGTCTTCGCGACCCGCGGCGGCGTCGCTGACGTGATGAACTGGGTGGCCTCCAGCAGAGCGGGGCCGAGCGGGGTCGGGATCTTCATCCAGAACGGCACCAGGACGCGGGTTCCCGCGATCGGTGCGAACGCGATCTCGATATTGCGCTGGGCGGCGAGGTATTTGATGACCGGGCGGTCCGGGATGTAGCCGGCGACCGGTGTGAAATACACCGCGCAAACCAGCACGGGGCCATGATAGCCCTTCTCCGCCTTCACCGTTTCCATGCGCTTGAAGTCGAGCTTCAGGTCGTAGCGCATGCGGCCGTCGAAAATCCCGGCGCTGACCCGGCAGGACTCCGGCGACATCGGATCGCCGGTTCCGGGCACGCGCAGCATCGATCCCGTCATCGGGTCGTAGACGCCGCGGCGATGCGCGTCGGTGACGGGCAGCCGGTCGGCATCGACCGGCGGTTCCGGCTCGATGGCGAATTCCTTGATGGTGCCGCTGCTCAGAACCATGCGGATGGATTCTTTTTTCTTCGAGCTCGTGGTCGACGCCTGATA
>NZ_JAUYAN010000340.1 GCF_030693485.1 Bradyrhizobium sp.
CAAGGCAAGTCAGCTTCAGCCAGGGGTCCCGCCGGCACATTGCAGCTCCCGCAACGGAAGTCGGGGCCGTATTCCGTACGACTGCATGGCCGCCTGCCCTCGCGGCCAATTTTCCCGAGCATGATTGCTGCGATCCGCAGACAGCGCCCGATGCCACTTTGCGCCAATGGCCTTCCCTGCTCCGTTGCGGGCCCGGCCGCGCGCGGCATCCGCGACAATCTGCTCCAGAGAGTGCATTGTTTAAATTAGCAACCTATAGTTTATTAGGAAACCAGTATCCGCCAAGCGTAGCGGGATTTCCAATGATGCACAGGGGCGTCGAGTACACCGTTACGCCGTCAGTGCCGGGCGTCTGGCAATGGCAATTCCGGATCGGCGACGCGGTCATATCCGGCAAGACCGAGACCAACATCAGGCTGCTCGCCATCCGACGGGTCCAGCTGCGGATTGACCGCGAACTCAAGAAGGCCGAGCCGAAGGATCGGGACGTAAAATCCCGGGATTGATCAGCCGGGGTTTCAGAAAAATCCTATGGCACACCTTGTGGTTTTTCACGACCCCGCATTCAAGCACCGGTCTGTGTCATGCCGCTGTTTTTCTTTTCCATCCCCACGGCCGGTACGCCGGCTGCAGCGATTGCGGCGCCGAGTTCGCCGACCGCGACGCAGCCTGGAAAGAACTCACCGGCGTTTGCGGCGATATGGTCGGCGGCATTTCACGCAAACTCAAGGAAAACGGCGAATGGCAGATGGAGCTTCTCGACGCGTCGAAGAAGCCGGTTTTCCGAATTCGGCTGGTCGCGGAAACGCTGGATTAGGCCGCCCGGACTGACGCGGCACCGGAGCCCGCCGGCAACTGCCCGAGCCCGGAAAAATTGATCGAGATCAAGGCGAACAATCGTCCCGGCCGCAGATTGGCCGGTCTATGGCCAACGTCATCTTCAAATGTCCGCGGACCGGTATGAACGTGCAGCACTGGCTGGCGGAAGAGCCCGCTGACGATTCCAACTCCAGTTACGAAACTGTGGTCTGCCAGGCCTGCAGCCGGCTCCATTTCATTAACCGGTCGAACGGCAGGCTATTGGGCGCAGAAGAACAAGATTGATTCGAGCCCCGGGTCTCCCCGCTCACCCGCAATTGTGACAATTAGCCCACACACTATCGTGCTGCCGTCATGGCTGAGGACTACCCCCACTATCCAGAAATGTTAACAATTATAGATAGTTGGGCCCAATTCGGCGCCATCCGGGGATCCACTAATCGGCGCTGCCGAGCCGGCGCATGGTGAATTCGATATCGCCGCCCGGCAGTTCGCGCCAGCTTTCGACTTCGCTCATATAGGCGGCCTTGGGAAAGCGGGTGAAGAAGTCCCGTGCCGTGGTCCGCGCCTCGGCGCGCGGAAGAATGAACGTTTCGCGCAGAAAACCGTCGTCCGGCATGCGCCGGGCGGCCATCCGGTCGGCGAGATCGCGCGGGCGAAACACCATGTCGCAACTCCAAACACTAACGATCGCCTCAATATAACGCGCGCCGGTTCCATTTCGAGGCCTGGACGGTCACGCCCGCCAGCAGACTGCCAATGGGTTTATCAAGGGAATTGAGTCGCTTGCCGTACATAACAACGCTACAAGCGGACATTGTCGGCAGCGACCCATCGGGCGCCGGCGACTGAGCCCACAAGGACTCCCGCCTCAGTGAGAGCGAGTCAGATGGCGCACCCCGTATCCCCCAGCGAATTGGCCAGGCGCTGCGCCAACCAAAGAGAGTCGCACGGCATGCCCCAGCACGACCGACGAACCAACCGGCTGCTCACATTGTTATCGGATAGCGACTACCAGCGATTGCGACCGCATTTGTCCCCCGTGGTGTTTGAATACAGAAAAAGCCTATACGAGGCGTCGCGCCCGATCGAGAAAGTGTATTTCCCCGTCGATGGGGTTGCGTCGATGGTGATCACGACATCCGACGGCCATAGCGCCGAGGTCGGCACCATAGGCAGCGAAGGCATCGTTGGATTGCCGGTTTGCCTCGGTGACCGCCATGCGCCTTCATCGGTATATGTGCAGGTCCCGGGAACCGGGCTCGAAATGGATGCCCGCATTTTCCGGGGCGAACTCGACGGTAGTCCGACACTGAACCTGGTCATGCTCCGCTATGCCCACGCCTTCTTCAACCAGGTCGCGCAATCGGCCGCTTGCGCCCACCTCCACAGGCTGGAGCAGCGCTGCTGCCGCTGGCTCTTGATGACGCGCGACCGGATGCCCTCAGGCGATTTCCTGCTGACCCAGGAATTCCTCGGAATGATGCTCGGCGTCCGGCGAACCTCGGTCACCGATGTGATGGGGTCCCTGCAGAAGGCCGGACTGATCCGCTACCGACGTGGCCACGTGACCATCCTTGATTACGAGGCGCTGCGGCTCCGGGCCTGCGAGTGCTACGATATTTCAAAACTGGAATTCGACCGCCTGCTTGGCGATACGCCGCTGATGCCCCGAACCGACAAGACGCATCGATCGGTCAGCCAGGTCGGGTAGACCGAGGCGAGAAGCACGCGGTCCATCGCCGCGTCCGCTTTCCGAAAATGATCTGGATTGGCGCAGATGCGCCATTTGCGGTCCGCACCTCGCGGAATCCCCGCTATGACGGCTACCGGACCGACAACTCCCCCTCCTTATCCCTATAGAGGGCCTTCCCGCGGACCGCCCTCTCGGAGCGTTCTCCCTCACCCCCTGCGGCAAATCGGCCCGACCGACCGGGCAGGATATCGCAGTGCCACTACCCGTCTCGAAGGCCAGTCTCCCCTTGGACAACAAACTGCTTGCCTCGCTGCCGCGTGATGATTTCGATCGGCTGCTCCCGCATTTGTCGACGGTCTCCCTGCAGCAGGGAATAGTGCTGACCGAAGCCGGCGACGAGGTCGACCAGATCTACTTCCCGCATTACGGCATGCTGTCGCTGCTCGCCGTGCTGCGCGACGGCAAGGCGATCGAGACCGCGACCGTCGGCCGCGAGGGCGTGGTCGGCGCGATGGCGGGGCTAGGCTTCTACAAGTCGCTGGTCCGGGTCGTGGTGCAGATGCCGGTGTCGGTCAGCAAGATCTCCGCAAGCCATTTCAGGACGATCGCCGCCAGCAGCGACCCCGTTCGCAACCTCTGCATTCGCTATAACGAGGTGCTGCTGTCGCAGGCGCGGGTGACGGCCGCCTGCAACGCGCTGCACTCGATCGAAGCGCGCTTCTGCCGCTGGCTGCTGCAAAGCGCCGACCGCGCCGCCAGCGACACCGTGGCGCTGACGCAGGAATTCCTCGCGGAAATGCTGGGGGTGAGGCGCACCTCAGTGACGGAAGTCGCGAGCAAGGTGCAGGCCGCCGGCGCGATCACCTATTCGCGCGGCGTCATCAAGATCCTGGACCGGCCCGCGCTGATGCGGATGTCCTGCGAGTGTTACGAGACGTTGCTGGATCAATCCGCCACGCTGGCCTGATGACGGTCCGCAATTCAACCATTAACTGTATTAATATTGGAACGCTATCAAGAGTCGACCGTTGGTTCCATCCGAAGGAGCCATCATGACAGTACCAGTGCCCGAATCACGCAAGCGCCGACTTCAAATTCTGGACGACGAAACCAGGGACGCACCGCGGTCAAATCCGGGCGCGCATGACGGCATGCCTGCATCTGAAGATCTCTGGGTGAGAAACTTCATGACCCGGCTGGCCGCGTCGGTGCGGAGGCTGGGCCGCAGGTCATAGTCGCGCCCTTGGCGGTTTGGAGCGAAGTGGGTAGCGGTTTGCGTAGAGAAAAACCATCAAGGCAAAAGACTGGCGCCCGGTTCTGATTCAATCAGAACCGACTAGGCTCTAGTTCGTAGTGCTGCCGGTTTTGGTGCGCGGCTTGGCCGGGGCCGACGTCTTCGGCGTATCGGTGCTGCGCACATTGCCCCACGGATCGGACGACGCCTTGGCGTCCGGAATCTTCTTCAGCGACTCCTTGTAGGCCTTGTCCCTTGCCGCGTCGGCTTCCTTCTCCTCGGGCGTCCTGGATTGCAGTTCCGGGATCAGGTTGATGTTGGGCGCTTGCGCGTAGGCCGGCCCTGCCAGCAACACGATCACCGCCGCGGCGCCAAAAATTCTCATCGAGCAAGCTCCTGCATATGTGGCCATTGTATCACCGCGTCGACCGCAACGCCAAGCGCGAAGCCGCGCCGGGACGGTGTTCAATGTGTTCAATTCGGCGGGAGGCCCTTAAGAATACAGGGCACCAACGGCAGCGAGGGAACCTACATTGACGCAAGATCAGCCTCCCGGGGAATTCGATATCGAGGAAGCCAGGCGGGTGCTTGGCGACGTGTTCGCACCGTGGGTGCAGGACCTCAAACTATCGATCGAGGGCATCGACTTTAACCCGCCGCCGAACCTTGCCGACTGGCAGCCGGGCGCCATCCTGCGCATGCCCTTCTCCGAGCGGCTGTGCCGCAACGGCGGCATCGTGTGCGGCCAGGCCCTGATGGCATTTGCCGATACCGCCATGGTGATCGCAAACCTCGCGGCCAATCGCGGCTACCGGCCAATGACGACAGTCGATCAAACCACGCATTTCATGCGGGCGGTGACCGCTTCGGATGTGCTGGCGGACGCACGGGTGGTCCGGATGGGTCGCACCATGAGCTTCGGCCGGGTCACCCTGACCAGCGCCAGCGACAACAAGCCGGTGGCGATGATCTCCAGCGCATTCGCGATGCTGACATAGTTTTCGAGGGAAAGCCGGCCCGGACGCGATCCGGGACCGTCGGTGGATTGCAGCCTGCTTGCAGCGGATTACTTGCCAAGAACCTTTTCGGCGGCATTGACGATGCTGATGTTCGGATTTTTGCCGCAGAAGCTGCCGAATTTCTTGGCGTTTTCGACGAACACGTCGGTGTCGATGATCGCCTCGTCGGAATCGCCCTTGTACCAGCCGTCCATCCAGGTCAGCACCATCTTGATCGTGTCGTCGCCGCCTTCGAGGAACTGCTTGCAGGTCATGGTCGACAGATCCAGCACCACGGCATGGCACGGCGCCGGCGACAGTGTGAGGCCAGCGGCAACCAAAAGCGCAGCCATCGTTTTCATGTCATCTCCATTGCAACGTGATTTCTTCAGTGGATTGGGCAGCATGGACCGATTCCGGAATGCCGCGCCAGCACCTTTTCGGGACATTGTCGTAAACGAAACCTAAACCTGGGCTCAAATTTGACCGGCATTCGATTCAATCCTCTGTAATTCCGCTTTGCTAGTCTGGGGGCAGGATCCAACCGGTATTCGGATTTGCGACAATGAGCGAACACATCATCGAGAGGCGCGCTGTACCCCGACACAGGGTGCTGAAGGGTGCGACCATCGCATTCGATGGTCGCGGCCTCGCCTGCACCGTACGCAACCTGTCGTCGGCCGGGGCAGCGGTCGACTTTGCCACCCCCGGCGTCAGCCTGCCGCCTTCATTCATGCTGTTGATCGAGAAAGACCAGTTCTCGCGCCGGTGCCGCCCGGTCTGGCGCAATGACAAGCGGTTCGGCGTCGCGTTCGAGTAGAGTGGGGCCATAACTGGCTCTGGTCCGCCTTGGTCAGCCCGCGACCACCTCGCCGCGCTCGATGCGGAAGATGCGATCGAGCAGATCGATGACGTGAGTCTCGTTGGATTCCGACATCAGCACCGACACCCCCTCGCCCTTGAGGTTCGAGAGAACCTCGCCGAGCCGGCGCGCCAGCGCCGGCGCCAAGCCCTCGAACGGTTCGTCCAGCACGAGCAAACGGCGTCCCGCCATCAGGGCGCGGGCCAGAGCCACCATTTTCTGCTGGCCGCCGGAGAGTTCGAGGGCGCGGCGGCGCCGGAAGTTCGCAACCTCCGGCATCAGCGTGTAAATGCGTTCGAGACGCTCCCGCGCATCCGTCGAACCGGTCGCCAGCGCCGGCAGCAGGATGTTCTCCTCAACCACGAATTCCGGCACCAGCCTGCGATCTTCCGGCATGTAACCGAGCCCGAGGGCCGCGCGGCGATGCGCCGGCTCGGCCAGCAGATCGACGCCATCCAGGGTCATGGTGCCGCGTGCCGGCAAGGCTCCCATCAAGGCCCGCATCAACGTCGTCTTGCCGGCGCCATTACGTCCGATCAGGCCGGAGAACTGCCGCTCGCCGAGCGACAGTTGCGCATCGCGGATGATCTCGATGGCGCCGATCGAGACGTGCAGTGCCGATACCTCAAGCATGGGACGCCCTGCTGGAATTGAGGCTGCCGTCCTTCGAGCGGATCAGCGTACCCGTGATGAACTCGCGCACCCGTTCGTCACCGAGCGCCACGGCGGGCGAACCGTCCGCGATCACGGTGCCGTCGTAGAACGCCAGCACGCGGTCGGCGAACCGCTGCACGATCTCCATGTCGTGCTCGACGAACAGGATGGTGGTGCCGCGCGCCTTCAGCGCACCCATGATGACATCCATCAGGCCGAATTTCTCCTCCAGGCTGATCCCGCTGGTCGGCTCATCGAGCAGCAGGACGCGCGGATTGCCCGCCGTCGCCATCGCGATGTCGAGCAGCTTGCGCACGCCCTGCGGCAGCGTTGACGCCAGCGCGTCGCGAAACGGGCTCATCTGGAACTGGTCGAGCGCGGTTTCGGCATCGGCTGATGTTTCGGCCGAGACAAACCGCGACAGCGCCGCACCGACCACGGAACTGCCGGAACGGGCGATCGCGGTGGCCGCGCACAGGTTTTCGAACACGCTGAAGGTCGGGAAGACCTGCGCCACCTGAAACGAACGCGCGATGCCCAGCCGCATGATCTTGCGCGATGGCAACCCGGTGATGTCGCTGCCCTCGAACTGGATCGTGCCGCCCGACGGCGCCAGATGGCCGGTGATCATGTTAACGAACGTGGTCTTGCCAGCGCCGTTGGCGCCGATGATGCCGACGGTTTGCCCCTGCGGCACGTCGACATTGATGTCGCGGGCGGCGACGACCTGGCCGAAAGTCTTTTCGAGACCCTTGACGGAAAGCAGCGCGCTCATGCCGCCCCCTTTTCGGTAACGGCGGCGCGTTTGCGGATCATCAGCGAGCCGAGCCCCTCGGGCACGAACAGGATGGTCAGCAGCAGCACCGATCCCAGGATCAATTGCCAGCCCCCGGGCAGCAGCGCGACCGCGATGGTGCGGACGATCTCGAACAGCAGCGCACCCAGAAATGCCGCCGGAACCGACGCCGCGCCGGCCAGGATGGTGACGAACACGAATCCGCCGGACGTCGTCCAATAGGCCATCTGCGGATCGACATGGCTGATCGACAGCGCCGCCAGCGCGCCGCCGGCGCCCGCCAGCGCCGCCGAAATGGTCAACTTCAGGTGCACCAGACGCGTGACGGATATGCCGAGATATTCGACGCGGATTTCATTGTCGCGGATCGCCCCGGCGAGCTGGCCGGCAACCGACCCAAGATAGGCCGAGACGCCTACCCAGGCCGTAAACACCATGCCGAGCGCCAGCCAGAACAGCGCGAAAGTGTAGCCGGGACCGCGCGGCTTCAAGCCGAAAAAGCTCGCCTGGGTGACATTGATGCCGTCGGTCGACCCCAGCGTCTCGGATTTGACCAGCACGCCGTACAGGATCATCGACAGCGCCAGGCTGAGCATGGCGAAAAAGATCTCGCGATATTGCGCCAGCAGGAAACCGACGACGAATGCCACAAGCGCCGCCATGATCACGGCCAGCCCAATCAGCAGGAACGCGTCCGTCAAGCCGAACCAGCGCCCCGACAGGGCCACCGTGTAGGCGCCGGTCGCAAAGAACAGGGCCTGGCCGAACGGCACCAGGCCGCCGCGCCACAGGATGATGAGGCCGCAGACCACGAGCCCGGTGGACATCGCAAGGGTCACCAGCGAGATCAGCCAGAGCGGCGTGAACGGCGCGGCCGCCCCCAATCCGCCGAGGATCACAGCGCCCAGGAGAATGCGAAGTCCGGTCATCAGATTTTTCTCGGTTGAGCGCGGCTGAACAGACCCTGCGGGCGAAACACCAGAACCAGCGCCATCACCGCATAGATCGAGAACAATTCGAGTTGCGGTATCAGATGCACGGCGCCGGCGCGGAACAAGCCGACGATCAGGGCGCCGACGAGCGCACCCTCCATCGAGCCCATCCCGCCGATCGCCACCACCGCGAAGGCGAGCACGATGACCTCGACCCCGAGGCCCGGGGTCACCGATATCTTGGGAGCGGTCAGTGCGCCGCCGAGCGCGCCGAGCACCGCGCCGACCAGAAACGTCACGGTATAAACCCGAGTCACATTGACGCCGAACGCGGCGGCGGTTTCGCGATCGTAGATCACCGCCGTCAACAGCCGTCCGAAGGTCGTCCTCTTGATGGCCAATGAGGACGCAATCGCCAGCAGACCGGCAAACCCGACCAGACCAATGTCGTAGACCGACAGCGGCAAACCGCCGACCGTGAAGCTGCCAGCCTCGGTATAGGGCTGATACGCTGACCGGCCGTCGGTGCCCCAGATCAGGATCAGCACGTCTTCCAGAATCAGGAACAGCGCATAGGTGATGAGAACGACGACGACTTCATCCCGGCCGTAGACGCGGCGAAGAAACACCCGCTCCAGGATATAGCCCATCACCAGCCCGATCGCGATCGCGGCCGTGGCAATCGCCAGATAGCCTCCGACCACGGGCCAGCCGCGGTCGAAATACAGGCCGATCGCGGTCGCCGCCGCATAGGCGCCGAAGGCGTAAAACGCGCCGTGGGCGACATTCAGAATCTTCATGACGCCGAAAATCAGCGTCAGGCCGATGGCAACGACAAACAGCCAGGCGGCATAAACCAGGCCATCGGTAACGATGGCGATAACTGTGATCACCGGATGCCGTCCCTTACATCGTGAAATACAGATGAGCTGCAGCCGGCCGCGCCGGCTGCAGGCAATCGTGCGGTGCCTAGTTGCATTTGGCTCCGGGCATGCCGGCCTCGAGCCAGGCCGTCGAGGTCATGTTGGCCGGAGGGTTCACGCACTCGGCGGGATAGCGGACGATGTCGACGATTTCGGCTTTGCCTTCCGCCTTGTTGAAGCGGAAGCTGCCATAGGCGATATCGGCGATACCCTGGTGGCCGTTGCCGATCGCCATGCGGATCTTGGCGCTCGGTCCCTCGAACTCGAGACCCTCGAACGCCTTCACCACCTCGTCGATCGAGGGTTGCTGGCCACCCTTCGCCGCCGCGGCCTTGTCCCAGGCGGATTTGAGCCCGAGGATCGACTGCGCCATGTGATAGGCGGGATAGGTCGGCGACGTGGCGAAGCGGTCCTCGTAAACGCCGCGGAACCACTTGTTCAGGGGCGTGTCGGGCGCCATCACGCCGTGCGGGCCGCGCGCTCCAATGATCGTACCGTCAGGGATTTTGGCGCCGAGCCGGAACATGGCGGTTTCGC
Organism: Bradyrhizobium sp.; assembly: GCF_030693485.1. GTDB lineage: Bacteria > Pseudomonadota > Alphaproteobacteria > Rhizobiales > Xanthobacteraceae > Bradyrhizobium. The sequence goes on from NZ_JAUYAN010000340.1 coordinate 9,452, forward strand.
CCGCGGTGTAGACCATGGTGGAGCGTGCCGGCAGACCGCGCGCGCCGTTCTGGACGATGAAGCTCTCGAGATCGCCGTTCCAGAAGCTGGAATGCACCACCTTGGAATTGGTGGTCAGCAGCGCCGAGATCTCCGCGCCGAATTCGCCCGCGAACAATTTCGGCAACAACTCCTTGTCGACCGTCGCCTTCGGCGCGAGCGCCTTCATGGCGGCGACGAAATCACGCCAGCTGTCCTGTCCCCATGCGTAGTTCTGGTTAATGCCTGAAAAGGATGCCAGATCGGGGAACTTTTTCAGCACGTAGCGCGCAGCCGCGACGTTATCCATGGTGGCGTGCGGTGTGGCGCGGAACACATATTTCAGCGGTTTTTCCTCGAAGATTCGAGGCGTCCCGCAATCCCAGAACACGGTCAGCGCCTTCAGCTCCTCTGCAACCGGAGCTACCGCGAGGCAATTGCCCGACGAAATATATCCGACGACCGCATTCATGCCGTCGCGTTGAACGAGGTTGCGAAATTCCGTGACCTGATTTGCCGAGGAGCCGGCCTCGTCGACGAACTTCGGCAGAATCGGCGCACCGGCGAGGCCGGGGGTCGCGTACGGCGCGGGCACTTTGCCGGCGTTGAGCATTTCAATCATGATTTCGGCGGAGTTGCGCCCGGGAATGCCGAACGGGCCGGCGGCCGGGCCGGTCAGGAAGGTGACGATCCCGAGCTTTACCGGCGGGACCGCCGGAGCCGCCGGTGTGGTCTGGGCGACCGCCGCGATCGGCAAAGCCGTGAACAGCAACGCCGCCGATACCTTGCGCGCCAAACACGCGCGTATGCTCGTTCCCTGCATGTGAATCCTCCCCCGGGATGATTTTTTTCAGCCGTTAGGGCTGTTGTGGTGAAAGTCTATGCGCGATTGCGGGAGAAGCCAATACGGCCACATTGCCGCGCCACGCTTCCCGCCCCGTGTCATTTCAGGCGGCGGAAAATTCCCCGTGGAAGATCGGCCCGGGAATTCTCGCTAGACGTGCAACGAGAACGGTCGACCCCAATACAGGCATATGCTGCAGCGCATTAGCGCCCGCCGCATTGCTGGGCTGTGCCGTGCGCGCTTGCGGCAGTGCCGTTCATGCAAGTAACCTCGCAAGCGAAACCACCCGGATTCCCGCAAAGCAATAAACCGATCCAGCGGAGAGGCTCATGAACCGCCCAGTCAGCTCGCCTGCCATCAAAGTCGTCAAATCGGTTCGCGAGCAGGTCAGCCCCGAGGAATGGCAAACCCGCGTCGATCTCGCCGCCTGCTACCGGCTCACCGCGATGTACGGCATGACGGAGATGATCGCCAACCACATCTCGTGCCGCGTGCCCGGAACGCACGACCAGTTCCTGATCAATGCCTACGGAATGCTTTACGAAGAGATCGATGCATCGAGCCTGATCAAGGTCGATATCGAAGGCAACACCCTCTTCAACGCCTCTGATTACGGCGTCAACGCCGCCGGCTTCGTCATTCACAGCGCCATCCATATGGCGCGCCCGGAGATGGACTGTGTGGCGCATACCCACACGCCGGCCGGCATGGCGGTCTCGGCGATGGAATGCGGACTGCTGCCGCTGGCGCAGACTTCGATGCGGTTTCTCCACGTCGCCTATCACGACTTCGAAGGCATCGCCGACGACATCGGCGAGCGCGAACGGCTGGTGGCAGACCTCGGCAATCACGAGGCCATGGTGTTGCGCAACCACGGGCTGCTCGTCGTCGGCAGAAACGTCGCTTCGGCATTTAACGTGCTGTACCGCATGGAGCGCGCCTGCGAGGTGCAGGTCATGGCGCTGTCCTGCAATACCAAGCTGATCCGCCCGCCCCAGGAGGTTCTCGAAGAAACCTACCGAAGAATGCAGCCTCGCACCAATCAACCGAACCTGAACGGCGAACTGGCGTGGCCCGCCCTGCTACGCAAGCTCGATCGGGTCGATCCTTCGTACCGGAACTGATCGGACCGGTTGTTGGCCGATCCTCACAACGCATCAGCCGGCATCCTCCACTCCAGGATACTCCACTCCAGGCCCTGGCAGATCGCGATGATCGGGCTGGGCACAGCCACGACGCAGCTCGACACCGCCGTCAACATCGCCTTCCCCGCCATCACAAGGGGATTTGACCTCGCCATCGGCGACATCCAGTGGGTGGTAATCTGCTACGTGCTGGCCTACGCCAGTCTGCTGCTGGCGCTGGGGCGGATCGGCGACACCATCGGCCACGCCGTCGTCTTCCGGGCCGGGCTGGTTTGCAGCGCGGTGGCCTTCCTTCTCGTCGGCTATGCGCCGAGCTACGGCGCGATGCTGGCCTTTCGCTGCATGCAGGGCATCGGCGCAGCCCTGGTGCTGAGCTGCGGCGCGGCGCTGGTGACAGGCCTGTACGGCGAGGAACGGCGCAGCCGGGCGCTCGGCATCTATACCATGATGATGGCGCTCGGCCTGATGCTCGGTCCGCTGCTCGGCGGTGTACTGGTGGCGGCCTGGGACTGGCCAGCGGTGTTCTGGTTCCGCATCCCGATCGCGATTGCGGCACTGCTGCTGTTGCGCGGTGTGCCGGCGCCGGCGCCGCGCGCGGCGCGCGATCCTTTCGACATTGCAGGCGGCATCGCGCTGGCGCTCGGCCTGGTGACGATGCTGTTGGCGTTCAATCGCATTCGTGAGCTCTCCGCCATCTGGCTCGGATTGCTATCCGCCATGGCCTTTGCGGGATTCGTCTTCCGGCAGTCCCGCGCGGCGCGGCCGATCATCGACTTCGCGGTGTTTCGCCTGCCGGGATTTGCGGTCCTGAACCTCGTCAGCGTGCTTGCCAATCTCGCGGCATTTTCGGTCTGGCTGCTGGTGCCCTATTATCTGACCCGGGTGACCGGCTATTCGCTTGGCGAGAGCGGCGCCATTCTGGCTTCGGGCGCGGCCGGCGCGGCGTTGGCTGCGCCGATCGGCGGCCGCCTGATCGGGCAGCGGATGTCCGCCGAACGGCTGGCGCTGGCAGGCGCGGCGGGAATTGGCGCCGGCCTCATCCTGCTGAGCGCGTGGACCGAACAGACGCCGACCGCTTTGCGCGTCGCAGGGCTGGTCGTCCAAGGCATCGGACTCGGCCTGTTCCAGCTTGCCTATACCGATATCGTGACGGCGGCACTTCCACTCGGGGATCGCGGCGTCGCGGGCAGCCTCGCGCTGCTGACGCGAACGCTGGGTACCGTCGCGGCGGCGTCGATCGTCCTGATGGTGTTCGAAATCCTGCATCTGCAGCATGGTTTCTTCGACGCCTTCCACCAGACCTTTCAACTCGCAGCCCTGCTGGCATTTGCCAGCGCGGGACTGTTGGCGCTTTCATCGCGCAGGATCGGCCATCCGTAGTCCCGGCAAGGGAGAACCTTACCAGGCACACCGGCCAACTTGATCTATCGCAACGCCGATCGGGCGCCCCTGGCGAATATGAGCTCTCGGTCAGAGGAGAATGGCATGATCGTCGACACATCGACTTTCCCATGAAGAACGCACGATGAGTTCGCGCGTTGCCAAGCTGGCGGCGGGGCTGATGGCCGCTCTCGTGCTGGCAGGCGGCGGCTATTACTGGCGCGTCATGCGCGAAATTCCGGTGCGGACGGTCGCGCCCCGGCAAAACGTCGAAGTCCGTGTCTTCGGAATCGGGACGATCGAGGCGCAACTCGTCTCAAGAGTGGGTTTTCAGATCGCCGGAAAGCTGATCGCCGTCGAAGCGGATCAGGGGGATATCGTCAAAGCCGGCGCCCTGCTGGCAAGGCTTGATGATGACGCGCAGCGCGCCAAACTCAGGAAGAGCGAGGCGACCCAGCAACAGGCGGCAGCGAACCTCGCCAAGACCCAGGCGCAACGCGCACGCGCCGAAGTCACCTACCAGCAGAAAAAGAGCGTCAATCTGCGGCGGCAGACACTGGTGGGCCGCGGAAGCGTGTCGGAAGAGGCCGCCGAAGACGCCAAGGCCGCCGAGGAAATCGCGCTCGGCGATGCCAGGATCATCGAAGCAGACACAAGGATCGCGGCGGTGCTGCAGGACGATGCTGCGTCCCAGCGTCAGATCGATGCGGTCGTGCTCGCCCAGCATGAGCTACGGGCGCCTTTCGATGCGAGGGTAATCGCGCGCAGCAAGGAACTTGGCGGGATCGCGAATGCGGGCGAGGCCGTGTTCACGCTGATCGCACCCGACTCGATCTGGGTCAGGGCCCATGTGGACGAAGCGCTGGCCGGAGGCTTGAATATCGGCCAGCGCGCCTTTGTGCGCCTGAGATCCGAACCGAACCGCACATTCGAGACGGAAGTCGTACGTATCGATCAGGAGAACGACCGTCTCACCGAAGAACGCCGCGTTTATGTGCGGTGCAGGGTCTGCAATCCCGAGCACCAGATCCG
>NZ_JAUYAN010000360.1 GCF_030693485.1 Bradyrhizobium sp.
TTGCTGGTCGCGCCCGCGGGCGCGCAGGAAATCAAGGCCGGCGATCTCGTGATCAGCCAGGCCTGGAGCCGCGCCACCCCGGGCGGGGCGAAAGTCGCCGGCGGCTATCTCAACATCGAGAACAAGGGCGCCGTCGCGGACCGGCTGGTCGGCGGCTCGGCCGATGTGGCCGGTAAGTTTGAAGTCCACGAGATGGCCATGAAGAATGGCGTCATGACGATGCGTCCGCTCGACAAGGGACTCGTCATCGAGCCCGGCAAGACCATCAAGCTCGCGCCCGGCGGCTATCACCTGATGCTGATGGATCTCAAGGGGCCGCTCAAGCAGGGTGACAAGGTGCCGGTGACGCTCGATTTCGAGAAGGCCGGCAAGGTGAAGGTTTCGTTCGACGTGCAGGGTGTGGGCGCGCAGGCGCCGGCCGGCGCGGATCATTCGGGCCATGACATGAAACACGCGCCCGGTCATTCCGGCATGAAGAAGTGAGGCGGATCATGTCGAAGATCATCCTTATCGCCGCCGTCGCCACGCTCGCGGTCTGGCCGGCCGCCGCGCATGTCTCGCTGGAAAACCGTCAGGCAGCCATCGGTGCCGGTTACAAGGCGGTTTTCACGGTGCCGCATGGCTGCGCAGGTTCGCCGACGACAAAAATCCGCGTGCAAATCCCCGAAGGCGTGATCGCCGTAAAGCCGATGCCGAAGGCCGGCTGGAGCGTCGAGGCGATCAGCGGCAAGTACGCCAACGAGTACAGCTTTCACGGCAAGAAATTCTCCGAAGGCGTCAAGGAAGTGGTGTGGAGCGGCGGCAAGCTGGCCGACAGCCACTACGATGAGTTCGTCATGAGCACCTTTCTGACCGGCGGCCTCAAGGCCAACACCACGCTGTATTTTCCGGTGGTGCAGGAATGCGAGCAGGGGGTCAGCCGCTGGATCGACATCCCGGCGCCGGGCGCCGGCCATTCCCATGACGACAAATCACCGGCGCCGGGCGTCAAGCTGATGCCGAAATAAGGCTCTCGCGGATGCGCCTGATCGCCGGTTTGGCCATGCTGCTGTCGGCGCTCTGTCTTGCCACCGGCGCATCCGCGCATGCCACGCTGGTTTCGACTGATCCCGGCGACGGCAGTATTTTGGCGCTGGCGCCGAAGTCCGTTCAATTGCGCTTCAACGAGGCGGTGACGCCGACGGTGGTCCGCGTGATCGATGCCGCCGGCACCACGCGCGACGACGTGACGGTGCGCGTCGCCGGCAATAGCATCATCGTCACGCTGCCGGACAACCTGCCGCGCGGGACCCAGGTGATCAGTTACCGCGTCACCTCGGAAGACGGCCATCCGGTCGCGGGCGCGATGGTGTTTTCGATCGGCGCAGCGACCGGGGCTGTGGCGAGCGAGAGCCGCGCCGGCTCGGTCAACAGCCTGATCTGGCTGGCGCGGACCGGGGTCTATCTCGGCCTGTTGGTGGGTGTCGGGGGCGCGTTTTTCATATTCTGGATTGGCCGGATGCCCGTGGGCGCGAGGCTGGTCAGCGCGGCGCTGGTGGCGGGTCTGGTCAGCGCGGTGGCGGCGCTCGGGCTTCAGGGCCTCGACTTGCTGGATTTGCCGCCGGCGAGCCTGCTGACGGCAGCGCCGTGGAAGGCCGCCGCGGCCACCAGCCTGTTTCAGTCGCTGCTGATCGCGATGCTGGCGATGACCGCCGGCATCGCTGCGTTGCGTAGCGAGGGGGCAAGTCGCGCCAGGGTGCTGTCGGGGTTCGCACTTGTGGGCGTCGGCCTGTCGCTCGCTTCCAGCGGACATGCCGCGACGGCGACGCCGCAATGGCTGACCGCCCCGGCGGTTTTCCTGCACGGCGTGGGTGCAGCTTTTTGGGTCGGCGCGCTGGCGCCGCTGGCGGCGATGGCATGGAGGTCGGCGCAACCACTGCTTCCGGCCCTGAACCGGTTCTCGCATGCCGCGATCTTGGTGGTGGCCATGCTGGTACTGACGGGGCTGGCGCTGGCCATCGTCCAGCTCGGGAGCTTTGGCGCGTTGATCGGCAGCCCATACGGCATCGTCCTGTCGATCAAGCTGACGCTGGTCGCGGCACTGCTCGGGCTCGCGGCGCTCAACCGTTTTCGGCTGACATCGGCCCTTGCGATCAATCCCCAAAACACCCGGCCGCTGCGGCGATCGATCCTGGCCGAGTGCGTCATCGCTTGCGCTGTTCTGGCCGTCGTGGCCGGCTGGCGCTTCACGCCGCCGCCGCGCGTGCTGGTTGCTGCTGCCGCGCCGCCGCTGGCGCTCCATATCCATACCGGGAAGGCGATGTTCCAGGTGCTGGTTTCACCGGGCAGAGTGGGCATCGACCATTTTGTCCTGCAGTTGATGGACGGCGAGGGCACGCTGCTGGCGGCCAAGGAAGCGACCCTGACGCTGAGCCTGCCGGAGCGCGGCATCGAGCCGTTCGAGCGCAAGGCCGTGCTGGGCGCCGACGGCTATTGGTCGGTCCGCGACGTCGCGATCCCCTTTGCCGGCCGCTGGCATCTGCGCATCGACGCCCTGGTAACGGATTTCGAGAAGATCACGCTGGAAGACGATCTGGATGTGCCTGAGCGCTGAGGGGTTTCGCAGGATTTCCAAGAGGAATCCGGACGCCATCCGCCAAGCCGCGTTCGCGCCTTAATCGCAAGGTCAATTGGACTGGCAAAAGTGACGCGTAATCCGCTGTTTTCGCGGCTTTTTCCGACCCCGCCCTTGTGTTTTTGCAGCCGATCCGGTTTCACTGGCACGCATCCCGTGTCTCCCCGATTCTTCTGGTGTCCTCATGCGATTGTCGCGGTTCTTTCTGCCCATCCTCAAGGAGAATCCGAAGGAAGCCGAGATCGTCTCGCATCGCCTGATGCTGCGCGCGGGCATGATGCGGCAGGAGGCGGCAGGCATCTATGCCTGGCTGCCGCTGGGGTTGAGGGTGCTGAAGAAGATCGAGCAGATCGTCCGCGAGGAACAGAACCGCGCCGGCGCCATCGAACTGTTGATGCCGACCCTGCAACTGGCCGACCTGTGGCGCGAAAGCGGCCGTTACGATGCCTATGGTCCGGAAATGCTGCGCATCACCGACCGCCACAAGCGCGAGTTGCTGTATGGACCCACCAACGAGGAAATGATCACCGGGATCTTTCGCTCCTATGTGAAGTCCTACAGGAGCCTGCCGCTCAACCTCTATCATATTCAATGGAAATTCCGCGACGAACAGCGTCCGCGTTTCGGCGTGATGCGCGGCCGCGAATTCCTGATGAAGGATGCCTATTCCTTCGATGTCGACGAGGCCGCGGCACGGCGCTCCTACAACCGGATGTTCGTCGCCTATCTGCGCACCTTCGCCCGGATGGGATTGAAGGCGATCCCGATGCGCGCCGAGACCGGCCCGATCGGCGGCGATCTCAGCCACGAATTCATCGTGCTGGCGGAAACCGGCGAGTCCGCGGTCTATTGCGACAGCGACGTGCTCCATCTGCCGGTGCCCGGCGATGATATCGATTACGATGATGACCTCGCCCCGATCATCAAGCAGTGGACCTCGGTTTACGCCGCGACCGAGGACGTGCACGACGCCGCGCGTTTCGACAGCGAAGTGCCCGCCGACAAGAAGCTGCAGACCCGGGGCATCGAGGTCGGCCAGATCTTCTATTTCGGAACCAAATATTCCGACTCGATGAAGGCCCTGGTGGCAGGCTCCGACGGCGC
>NZ_JAUYAN010000019.1 GCF_030693485.1 Bradyrhizobium sp.
TATATTCCATAATATACCTTATGCGAATTTGGGATATGGATGGCCTTGACTTTTCATTGCATGGGGTTGTTTTCAACTTTTTGGTCCGGGGCTCCTTTAGCGTCCCCGGAACGTCGGCTTGCGCCGGCCGAGGAACGCCGCGACGCCTTCCTTGTGGTCCTCGCTGAGGCTCGCCAGCGCGAACTGGTCGAGGTCCATGTGGCTGGCGAGGTCGTCGAGCGCATGGGTCAGCCGGTTGACGGTCAGCTTGGTCATGGCGACCGACAACGGCGGCTGGGCGGCGACCTTGGCGGCCAGCGCCATGGCGGCGGCGAGGGCCTGGCCGGGCTCGGCCACCTCCTCCACCAGACCCCATTCAAGGGCCTCGGCGGCCGAGATGCGCTTGTCGGCCAGGATCACCGCCTGCTTGGTGCGGGCCGGTCCGATCAGATGCAGCATGCGCGGCACGCTCTGCCAGCTCATGTTCATACCAAGGCCGATCTCGGGCACCCGCATATGGCCGTCGCGGGCCATGACGCGAAAGTCCAGCGCCACCGCCAAAGCCACGCCGCCGCCGACGCAAAAGCCTTCGATGGCGCCGATCGTGATCTGTTCCATCTCCTGCCAGGCCCGGGTCAGCCGCGGCCCCAGTTTCAGGTGCCGCCGCAGCGTGCCCAGATCCATCGTGGCGCGCGCGCGGCCTTCGGGGTCCTTGAGGTCAAACCCGGCGGTGAACGCCCTGGCGCCTCCGGTCAGCACCACCACCGAGGTTTCGCCGTCGTCCTCGAAACTGCGCGCGGCATCAGTGAGCTGGCGCAGCGCTTCCGGCGACAGCGCGTTGATGCCGTCGCCGCGGTCGAAGCGCACCACGGCGATGCGTCCCTCGGGCCCGAGGCCCTTCTCGATGGTGACAAACCCGGCCAATTCAGCGCCTCCCTGCTCTGTATCTTCCGGCTCACAAGTGGCCGGTCCGATGATGGTCCGGTTTGCCACCCGGCACTGGAAACCGGATTGTCGTGCCGATGGTGATCCAGTTGGCGTTTTCGCCTGATATATTGTGGCCGTAGATGACATCGACCGAAAAGATCTCATTCGGACGGTAACGCATGCCGGTCTGCAATCGTGGCCGCACCGCGCTCGGCGTATCCGATTGCCCGGCCTGGCCGAACGCCTCGATGGTCCACTGCAAGGTTTTGGTCAATTTCCAGTCGAAGCCGAGGCCATAGGTCAAATAGTGCTGGTCGATGCTGCGATCCCATAGCCAGCCGGCATTGAGGTTGATCCGCATGGTTTCGGACAGCCGGTAGGTCGCCGGCACCACCCCGAAGGCCGTGAGGCTCTCGCCGGTTTTCGCGTCGAACGCGCCGCCGGAATAGAACGAAAAGCCCGCTCGGCCGATCCCGGTGGGAACGATGTTGGTCTTTGCCTTCGGCGCCAGCGTGGTGCTCCACTCGCCCTCGCTGCGCGAACGGACGGTCTGCAGGCTGACTTCCACCGGCCTGAACACATCGACAACGCAGGACGGATTGGCGACGGCGGAAAAATCGGTATTGGTGGCCGTCGACAGCCAGCCGTCGATCTTGCAGGATCCGGCCTCGCCGACGTCGGCGGCATCGACCGCATAGGCGCCATTGGCAGCCCGGGCGTGATCGGACAGGCCGAGCGCCGCGATGGCCGCCATTCCCGCAAAAATGATGCGTTTTGCTTCCTGCCCCATGCGCGCACGCTAACAGAGTCCGCAGGCCTCGACATACCCACAATCTTGCGTATCTTGCCGATATGACCGGACATGACCACGACCACCATCACCACGATCACGACCATTCGGAATTGTCGGAGACCGAGCTGCGGGTGCGCGCGCTCGAGACCATCCTGACCGAAAAGGGCTACGTCGATCCGGCCGCGCTCGATCTCTTGATCGAGACCTACGAAACCAAGGTCGGCCCGCGCAACGGCGCCCGGGTGGTGGCGCGGGCATGGTCCGATCCGGCTTTTCGCGCCCGCCTGCTCGCGGATGCCACGCCGGCGATAGCGGAACTCGGCTATGCCGGCCGCCAGGGCGAACACATCTTGGCGGTCGAGAACACCCCTCGCCTCCACAACATGGTCGTGTGCACGCTGTGCTCCTGTTATCCGTGGCCGGTACTCGGGCTGCCGCCGGTCTGGTACAAATCGGCGCCGTTCCGCTCCAAGGCGGTCAAGGATCCGCGCGGCGTACTCGCCGATTTCGGTTTCGAGCTACCTGACAGCACCGAGATTCGGGTTTGGGATTCGACCGCGGAAATTCGCTATTTCGTGCTGCCGATGCGCCCCGCCGGCACCGAGGACTGGAGCGAGCAGCGCCTCGCCGACCTCGTCACCCGCGACAGCATGATCGGCACCGGGTTGCCGAAGCAACCGCATGAGGCCGCCTGATGGAGGGCGCGCACGATATGGGCGGCGTAGCGTGGTCCGGTCCGGTGAAGCCCGAACCTGACGAGCCGATATTTCACGCCGAATGGGAGCGGCGCGCATTTGCGATCACGCTGGCGATGGGAATGCCCGGCGGCTGGAACATCGACATGTCGCGCTTTGCCCGCGAGAACCGGCCACCCCAGGACTATCTGAGCAAGAGCTATTACCAGATCTGGCTCGCGGGCCTCGAACAGCTGATGCTGGAGCGCGGCCTGGTCACGGCGGACGAAATCGAAGCCGGCAAGCCGCTGCATCCGGCCAAACCGGTGGCGAGGACGCTGTCGCCCGACGGCGTCGCGGCGATGTTGCACCGCGGCGGGCCGACCCAGCGCGAGGTCAGGAGCCCTGCTCTGTTCGCGGTCGGCGACCGCATCCGCACCAAAGTGATGCATCCGCCCACTCACACGCGGCTGCCGCGTTACGTGCGCGGCCATGTCGGCGTGGTCGAGTTGCTGCATGGCGTTCACGTATTCCCCGACAGCAACGCGCTGGGCCAGGAGAATCCGCAATGGCTCTACACCGTGACTTTCGACGGCCGCGAATTGTGGGGACCTGACGGCGACGTCAGCGTGAAGACATCGGTCGACGCCTGGGAATCCTATCTGGAGCCCGCCTGATGTCGCTCGATCCGCAAGCCGCCCTTGACGCCACCCGCACGCTTCCCGGCATTCCCCGCGACGCCGACGGCCCGGTGTTCCGCGAGCCCTGGGAAGCTCAGGCCTTTGCGATGGCGCTGGCGCTGCATGCACGCGGGCTGTTCTCATGGACCGAATGGGCGGCAGCGCTGGCGGAAGAGATCAAGCGTGCGCAGGCGGCAGGCGATGCCGATACCGGTGAAACCTATTACCGGCACTGGCTGGCGACGCTGGAAAGGCTGATCGCCGACAAGGGCGTCGCGACGCCGGCCACCCTGCATCGCTACCGTGATGCCTGGGACCACGCCGCCGACCGCACCCCGCACGGCTCGCCGATCGTATTGCTGCCGGAAGATTTTGCGAGCTAAGCGGAGCGCGCCGCGTATTCCCGCCAGCCCTTGGCGCGCAACGCACAGGCCGGGCATTCGCCGCATCCAAAACCCCAGTCGTGACGTGCGCCGCGTTCGCCGAGGTAGCAGGTGTGGGAATGCTCGCGGATCAGGTCGACCAGCCCTGCGCCACCGAGATCATGCGCCAGTTGCCAGGTCGACGCCTTGTCCAGCCACATCAGCGGCGTATGCAGCTCGAATTTCCTGGCCATTCCGAGATTGAGCGCGGTCTGCAACGCCGTGATGGTCTCGTCGCGGCAATCCGGATAGCCGGAATAGTCGGTCTCGCACATGCCGCCGATGATATGGGTGATGCCGCGCCGGTAGGCCAGCGCCGCGGCGAAGGTCAGAAACACCAGGTTGCGACCGGGTACGAAAGTGTTGGGCAGGCCATCCGCGCCCATGGCGATCGCGACATCGCGGGTCAGCGCGGTGTCGGAGATCTCGGCCAAAGTCGGAATATCCAGCGTGTGGCTCTCCCCCAGCTTCCCCGCCCAATCCGTGCGCAGTGATTTCATGCCGTCGAGCAGACGGCCCCGGCATTGCAGCTCGATGGCGTGGCGCTGCCCGTAGTCGAAACCGAGCATCTCGACGCGTTTGAAGCGCTGCAACGCCCAGGCGAGGCAGGTGGCGGAATCCTGTCCGCCCGAGAACAGCACCAGCGCAGTTTCGGTTTGCAGTTGGTCGCTCATGGCGTGCCCATAGCACTCATCGAACCCGGGGCCAATCGGTGGAAACATTCCCATGCCCGGCTCGTTTCGCTGGGACGGAGGCTCCGGTTGCGGCATAAGGCCTGATCCTTTCTCAGGCCCCTGGCAGCGTCATGACCCCTTCCCGCGATATTTCACGCCTGCTCGAGATCATGACGGCGTTGCGCACGCCCGGCAGCGGCTGCCCGTGGGATCTCGAACAGAATTTCGCGACCATCGCGCCCTACACCATCGAGGAAGCCTATGAGGTTGCCGACGCCATCGCGCGCGGCGATCTCGACGATCTCAAGGACGAACTCGGCGATCTCCTGCTGCAGGTGGTGTATCACGCCCGCATGGCCGAGGAGCAGAACGCGTTCGCGTTCGGCGACGTGGTCGAGGCGGTCACGCGCAAGATGATTCGGCGGCATCCGCACGTGTTCGCCGACGAGCACGGCCGGCTGACGCCGGTCGGCGTCACCAGCGCGTGGGAGCGCATCAAGGCCGAGGAGCGCGCCGAACGCGCGGTGCAGCGGCCAGCCGAGAAAAATTCGCACAAATCCCTGCTGTCCGGCGTCAAGGCAGGACTGCCGGCATTGTCGCGCGCGATGCAATTGCAGCGCAAGGCCTCCAGCGTCGGCTTCGACTGGAACGATCCCCGCGAGGTCCTGCGCAAGATCCGCGAGGAAGCCGACGAGATCGAGGCCGCGCTGGACAAGGGCGACGCCAGGGAACTCGCCGAGGAGACCGGCGACCTGCTGTTCGCGCTGGTCAACCTGGCGCGCCATGTCGGCGCCGATCCCGACCTGGCGCTGCGCGGCACCAACGCCAAATTCGAACGGCGGTTTGGCTATATTGAACGCACGCTGGCGGCACGGGGAAGTTCGCTTGACCAAGCCTCGCTCGCCGAGATGGACGCCCTGTGGGACGAGGCGAAGGAAACCGAAAATCTTCCGTCGTCCCGGCCGAGTGAGCGAAGCGAACGCTGAGCCGGGACCCATACCGCGTGATCTATCGATGTGAAAACTGTGATCAACGATCTGTCGTAACCACAGACGCCTGTGGTTATGGGTTCCCGCGTGCGCGGGAACGACGGCTCACATCGGATGCGGCACCGCGTCGAACCGGTTGACGACGATATCGCGCTTGGTTTCATCGACGCGAACGGTCATGTCGAAGCGGCCGTCGTGCAGTTCCTTGGCGAGCACCTCGGAATTGCGATGCAGCCAGCTGATGCCGGCGCCGTCGGAGGCGTCGATCGACAGGTCCAGCGTCATCCGGGTTGCGGCCAGCCGGTGCTCGATCGCCGTCAATAGCGCCTCGACCCCCTCGCCGGTCTCGGCCGAGACCAGGAAGCACGGGCGTTCCGCCGGACGGCGGGCGGCGATGTTCTGCAGGTTTTCGCGCATCTCCGGGTCGAAGCGGTCGATCTTGTTCCAGACCTCGAGAATACGGCCGGCGTCGGGATCGATGCCGAGCTGGCGCAGCACGGTATCGACGTCGCGCTGTTGCGCCTCGGCGTCCTCATGCGAGATGTCGCGGACGTGCAATATCACGTCGGCTTCCAGCACTTCCTCCAGCGTCGCGCGAAACGCCGCCACCAGTTGCGTCGGCAAATTGGAGATGAAACCGACGGTATCCGACAGCATCGCCTTGCCGCCATGCGGCAGATGGAGCGCGCGCAGGGTCGGATCCAGCGTCGCGAACAGCATGTCAGCCGCCTGCACCTCGGCGCGGGTCAGGCGGTTGAACAGCGTCGACTTTCCGGCATTGGTGTAGCCGACCAGCGCCACGACGCGATACGGCACCCGCTTGCGGCCCTCGCGATGCAGCCGCCGCGTCGCCTGAACTTTCCTGATTTCGTTTTCCAGCCGCGCGATGCGATCGCCGATCAGCCGGCGGTCGGCCTCGATCTGGGTTTCGCCGGGTCCCCCCATGAAACCAAAACCGCCGCGCTGCCGCTCCAGATGGGTCCAGGACCGCACCAGGCGGCTGCGCTGATAATTCAAATGCGCCAGTTCGACCTGAAGCGAACCTTCCCGGGTTTTAGCGCGCCGGCCGAAAATTTCGAGAATCAATCCGGTGCGGTCGAGCACCTTGGTGTTCCAGGCCTTCTCGAGATTGCGCTGCTGGATCGGCGACAGCGCGCAGTCCATCACGACAAGTTCGATCTCGTGCCCCGTGATCAGCCCGACGATCTCCTCGACCTTGCCCTTGCCGAGATAGGTCGCGGGCCGCACCTGGCTGATCGGCGCGATCAGCGCTTCCGCGATCACAAGATCGATGGCGCGCGCCAGACCGACGGCTTCCTCGAGCCGCGCCTCGGAATTGCGCATGGCATGCGAATCCGTTGGCGCGTCGGGGTCACCGCGACGCACACGCAGATAGGGGCCGATGACAACCACCCGCCCTGATTCTTTGCCCCTTGCCGACTGCGGACGGTCGGCGCCCCCTTCAGGATTTCGGGGTTCCAATCAGATCACTCTCAAGCCGGCGCGTCCTCGCCGCCTTCGAACAGCTGGATCGGAGCGCCCGGCATGATGGTCGAGATCGCATGCTTGTAGACAAGCTGCGAATGACCGTCGCGACGGAGCAGCAGGCAAAAATTGTCGAACCAGGTGACAATCCCCTGCAGCTTCACTCCATTGACCAGAAAGATCGTCAGTGGCGTCTTGGTTTTACGAACGTGATTAAGGAAGGTGTCTTGTAGGTTTTGTGCGCGGTCTGCCGCCATTGTTTTTGTCCCGCAGTCTTGTTTGCTTCTTTTTATTGAGCCGATGGCTGCTCTCTGGCGGAGCTGTCCTTCGGTTGCCGGCTTTCCCTGAGACCCCCCTCCGAGGGCGCGGCGGTATGATTAGAAGGCAGGCGCGCTTTTTAGGCAAGCCAGTTCGCACCTCAGGCGCACAGAACACGGGTGCAATTCTCCGTAAAAGCACGGAAAGAGATGAATTTTCTCAAGCAAATGCATGGATCGAACGCTGCGGTTTCCTAGCCGACGCCCAGCGCTTTGAGCTTGCGATGTAGCGCTGAGCGCTCCATGCCGACGAATTCCGCCGTACGCGATATATTTCCGGAGAAACGGCTGATCTGCGCGATCAAATAGTCGCGCTCGAATACCTCCCGCGCCTCGCGCAGCGGCAGGCCCATGATGTGTTCGCCATTGCTGCTGGTCGGCATTGCCGGCACCATCGAGCCCACATCCTGCGGCAGCATATCGGCCGTGATGATCACCTCCGGACCGCCGCTTGCCAGAATCATCACGCGTTCGACGTTGTTGCGAAGCTGGCGGACGTTTCCGGGCCAGACATGCGACTGCAGCACCGCCATCGCATCCTGACCGATCTGGCGCTTCGGCAGCCCGGTGGCGACCGAGATCTGATCCATGAAATAGTCGATCAGCTCGGGAATATCCTCGCGCCGCTCCGACAGCGGCGGCACCCGAATCGGCACCACCGACAGGCGGTGATAGAGATCCTCGCGGAACCGGCCCTCCGCGATTTCTTCTTCCAGGTTCCGCGCGGTCGATGAAATGATGCGCACGTCGACATGGACCTTGGTGGTGCCGCCCGAGCGCTGGAAGGTCTGGTCGACCAGCACGCGCAGGATCTTGTTCTGGGTCTCCCGCGGCATGTCGCCGATCTCGTCGATGAACAAGGTGCCGCCATGGGCTTCCTCCAGCGCGCCCGCCTTGCGCTGCTGTTCGCCGTTGGATTGCTCGATGCCGAACAGTTCGACTTCCATACGCTCCGGCGTGATCGCCGCGGCGTTGATGACGACGAACGGCCCCTCGGTACGGGATGAAGCGTTGTGCAGCGTGCGCGCCGCCAGTTCCTTGCCGGCGCCGGACGGGCCGACGATCAGGATGCGGCTGTTGGCCTTGGCGGCCCGCTCGATGGTCTGGCGCAGCTGGTTCATGCAGGCCGAGCGTCCGGTCAGCACGCTGGCGGCCGGCGCCATTTGCTTGAGCTCCTTCACCTCGCGCTTCAGCCGCGACGTCTCCAGCGCCCGGGTCGCCACCAGAATCAACCGGTCCGACTTGAAGGGTTTCTCGATGAAGTCGTAGGCGCCGCGCTTGATGGCGGCGACCGCGGTCTCGATATTGCCGTGCCCGGAGATCATCACCACCGGAACGTCGGCGTGGTCTTTCTTGATCTGTTCCAGCAACTGCAAGCCATCGAGCTTGCTGCCCTGCAGCCAGATGTCGAGAAACACCAGATTCGGCCGCCGGTTGGCGATTTCCGCCAGCGCGGAATCGCTGTCGCGCGCGGTCCGGGTGGTAAATCCCTCATCATCGAGAATGCCGGCAACCAGATCCCGAATATCTGCTTCGTCATCGACAATCAGAATGTCATTTGCCATGAGTCGCGCCCTGTCTTGTCAGTTGCCGGTTGCGGCTTCGATCTTTGTTTCATTGTTGGTCGTGTCTGCGGGCCCAATGGTTTCAGGGACCGGCGGCTTTGTTTCAGCCGCAGGCTCCTTGATCTCCGCCTTCGGTGCGTGGCCCGATACGGCAAACCGCAACCGCATCCAGGCGCCGCGCTGACCCGGCCGGATGTCCGCGGCATCGTGCAGCTCGATCTTGCCGCCGTGATCCTCCAGAACCCGCCCGACAATCGCCAGGCCAAGTCCGGTACCCTTCGATCTCGTGGTCACGTAGGGCTCGAGCAACCGCGCCCGAGCCACCTTGGGCAGGCCGATCCCGTTGTCGATGACATCGATCACGATGTCGTCGCCCTCGATGCCGGCGACCACCTCGATGCGGCCTTTGCCCAATTCCTCCGCCGGGACGGCTTCGATCGCCTCGGCCGCGTTCTTGATGATGTTGGTCAGCGCCTGCGAAATCAGCCGCCGGTCGAACTGCGCCCGCATCGGGTCGTTCTTGATCTCCGCTTCGAAGTCGATATCGGGATTGCCGACCCGCATCAGGAACACCGCCTGCCGGACGGTGTCCGCGACGTCCTCGCCTTCCATGACGGGTTTCGGCATTCGCGCGAAGCGTGAGAATTCATCGACCATCCGCCTGATATCGTCGACCTGCCGCACGATGGTATCGGTGCATTGCTCGAAGATTGCCTTGTCCTCGGTGATGACCTTGCCGAATTTACGGCGGATACGTTCGGCCGAAAGCTGGATCGGCGTCAGCGGATTCTTGATCTCGTGCGCGATGCGCCGGGCGACGTCGCCCCAGGCCGAGGTCCGTTGCGCCGACACCAGCTCGGTAATGTCGTCGAGCGTGATGATGTAGCTGTCGCGCGACTGGCTGGTCTGCTCGGCGCTGACCCGAACCGAGAGATTGCGCTCATGGCCGTCGCGCAGAAGCGTGATCTGGCCCTGCACCAGCCGCTGGGTGCCCTCGCGCGCGGTCTTCATCATGTCGTCGAGTTCGGGCAGCACGTCCGACAGCGGATGGTCCAGCGTCTCGGATTCCGCATGACCGATCAGTTTCTCGGCGGAGCGGTTCAGGATACCGACATTGCCGGCGGCATCGACGCCGATGATGCCGGCGCTCGCCGACGACAATACCGCTTCGATGAACCGCCGCCGGCTGTCGATCAGCTCGCTGGCGCCGACCAGTTCGTCGCGCTGGGTGCGCAGCTCCTGCGTCATCTTGTTGAAGGTTTCGCCGAGCTGCGCGAGATCGCCCTCCGATTTGTGGACCGGCACCTGGACATGCAGATCGCCGGTCGACACGATGTTGGCCGCACCCATCAGCCGCCGGATCGGCGCGACCAGCCAATTGGCGAAATTCAGCCCGATCAGGACCGAGGCCATCAGGATGGTCAGCGCGATCACCGCGAACATCAGCGCGAACGCCACCTGGATGCCGAGCTTGCGCGACTCCATCTGGGCGTATTCGGCGACGCTGGCCTGGGTCTGCCTGAGCTGCGCGACCACGCGCGGATCGAGCAGCCGGGCGACATAGAGGAAAGTGTCGTTGAAGGCGCGCAGCCGGATCACGGCGGCAACGTAATTGGCTTCGATGAACACGGCGATCTGGGGTTCGGTTTCATCGACGCCGCTGAGGAATTCCGGGGCCGGCGTCGTGAAGGCCTGTGCGATGCCGGTTTGCGCGGTTTCCAGGATATTGGGGACATTGTCGATCACCATGGCGCCCGGCAGGTTGCGCGAAGCGGCGCTTGCTGTCAGCAGCCGGCGAAACGTTCCGCGATCCTGGTCGAACAGTGGCCGCGCGTTGGCGATGTCGTTGGCCATTCCAATAATGTCGCCGCGAATAAGCTGGGCATGCTCGTGCAGATAGGCGTTGGCCACGATCAGCGAATTCTGGATCACCTCGCGCGTCGGCCCTGAGAACAGCCGGTCGAGGCCGCGGTCGATGGTGATATTGGCGACGACCGCCACCAGCACGGCCGGCAATACCGCAATCACGGAGAACAGGCTGACGATCTGGACGTGTAGCCGCGCCGCCGCCCGGCCGCGGCGCCGCGCCTGAACAACCTGCCAGACCTCGCGGACGATGATGCCGATCAGCAGCAGGATGCACGCCGCATTGATCAGCAGGAACGAATAGACCACCTCGCGCGTCGGCTCGATCGGCGTCAGGCCGGTCAGGACGACGAAGGTGAGAAACGCCGACAGCAGCGCAATGGCGACGGCGAACGGCGCCAGCCGCTTCCGCAGGGACGATCCCCTGGATTCAGCAAACGTCGGATCGAACAATGGGGCCGATGTGTCTGCGCTGGTCATTCCGGCAAGGTGTGAGCTGAAGGCCTGTGTCCGCCGGCAGCGGACTGATGCATTCATATCACATTGTTGCCGAATTGCGACAATTCCACGGCGCGCCCTGGCATTGAAGTGCACAGGCCCGATTTATGAACCTATTCCAGATCGCGCAGCTGCTAAGTCCCGCTCCGATAGACCTGAATGTCGAGATCCCTGATCTTCTTCCGCAGCGTATTGCGGTTGAGGCCGAGCAGATCGGCGGCGCGAATCTGATTGCCACGCGTCGCCGCCAGTGCTGCCGTGAGCAGCGGAATCTCGATTTCCTTGAGGATCCGGTGATAGAGCCCCGGCGGCGGCACGCCGTTGGGGAAGCCCGAAAAATGCGACGACAGGTAGGCCTCGACCGCGCCGCCGAGATTGTCGACGCCGTGCTGGACGCTGCCCCCTGAAGTCACTGCCGGAGGCGCCAGTTCGCCGTCGATGACGGAGCCTGTGATCAAATCCTGCGGATACAATGCCGCCAACCGGCGCGCGAGATTCTCGAGTTCGCGCACGTTGCCAGGCCAGCGATGCTGCTTCAGGCGTTCCAGCGCCAGCACATCGAGCTTCTTCGGCGGCAATCCGTCCTTCTCGGCCAGCGTGAAGAAATGGCGGATCAGATCGGGCAGATCCTCGATTCGCTCGCGCAGCGGCGGCAGACGCAACGGCACCACATTGAGGCGGAAGAACAGGTATTCGCGGAACAGGCCCTGCTGAATCAGGATGCGCAGGTCCTTGTTGCTTGCCGCGACGATGCGCACGTCGGTCTTGATCGGCGTACGCCCGCCAACCGTGGTGTACTCGCCCTGCTGCAGCACGCGCAACAGGCGGGTCTGCGCTTCCATCGGCATGTCGCCGATTTCGTCGAGGAACAAGGTGCCGCCTTCGGCCTGCTCGAACCGGCCCGAGGCACGGGTATTGGCGCCGGTGAACGCGCCGCGTTCATGGCCGAACAATTCCGATTCGATCAGATCGCGCGGGATCGCCGCCATGTTGACGGCCACGAACGGGCCGTTGCGACGCTTGCCGTAATCGTGCAGCGCGCGGGCGACCAGCTCCTTGCCGGTGCCGGACTCGCCCGAGATCATCACCGTGAGGTCGGTCTGCATCAGCCGCGCCAGCACCCGGTAGATTTCCTGCATCGCCGGCGAGCGGCCGATCAGCGGAATCGAATCGAACTCGTTCTCGTCGGGACGGCTGGCCATCCGCTCCTTGGGCTCCGCCAGCGCGCGGCCGACGATGGTGATGAGCTCCTTGAGGTCGAACGGCTTCGGCAGATATTCATAGGCGCCGCGCTCCGAGGCCCGGATCGCCGTCATGAAGGTGTTCTGCGCGCTCATCACGATGACGGGCAGATTGGGCCGCATCTTCTTGATCCGCGGCAGCAGGTCGAAGGCGTTCTCGTCCGGCATCACCACGTCGGTGATGACGAGATCTCCCTCGCCCTGGCTCACCCAGCGCCACAGCGTCGCCGCGTTCCCGGTCAGGCGCACCTCATAACCGGCGCGCGAGAGAGCCTGGTTCAGAACCGTACGGATGGCGGTGTCATCGTCGGCTACAAGTATGCTACCTGCGGGCATTGTCATTCCTCATCTGGAGTCCTGTGAGGCATGCGACGGCGTCCCCGGAACGCCATCGCGATTGCTTTGCTCGAATTGCTTGGTCGGGTTGAACATCGGCAGCAGCACGCGGAAGGTGGTTTTCCGCGGCTGGGATTCGCATTCGATGATGCCACCATGGTCGCCGACGATCTTGGCCACCAGTGCAAGGCCAAGGCCGCTGCCGGTCGGCTTGGTCGTGACGAACGGATCGAACAGGTTCGGAAGCAGGTCGTCCGGCACGCCGGCACCATTGTCCTTGACGCAGAATTCGAGCGGCAGCGACACCCGTGATTTCTTGCCGGGCACCGAGAGTCGAACGCCCGGCCGGAACGCGGTGGTGAGCTGGATCTCGGCATCGCTGCCGAGATCGACCACCGCCTCGGCGGCGTTTTTCACCAGATTGAGAAATACCTGGATCAGCTGGTCCTGGTTGGCCAGCACCGGCGGCAGCGACGGATCGTAGTCCTCGACAAAGCGAATATTGCGCGCGAAGCCGGACTGGGCCAGCCGTTTGACGTGATCGAGCACGCTGTGAATGTTGACCGCGCCGCGCGCTACAGGGCGATCGTCGCCGAACACTTCCATGCGATCGACCAGCGTGACGATGCGGTCCGTCTCGTCGCAGATCAGCCGCGTCAGCATGCGGTCTTCCGACGACGCCGCCTGCTCGAGCAGCTGTGCCGCGCCGCGAATGCCGGACAGCGGATTCTTGATTTCGTGCGCCAGCATCGCGGCCAGCGCGATCACCGAACGCGCCGCACTTCGGTGCGTCAACTGCCGGTCCATCTTGTCGGCGATGGTACGTTCCTGCAGCATCACCACGATATGGCCGGGCCGCTCGGTGAGCGGCGCGACGTGCAGATCGACCTGGCGATCGCCGCCGATCCGCGGCGTGCCGAGATCGACCTTGTATTCATTGACCGGCGATCCGCTGGAGCGCACCTGGTCGATCAGCGCCAGCAGCGGACTGCCGAACGGCACCAGCTCCTTCAGCGACTGGCGCTGCAGAAACTGGGTCGAAATCTCGAAAAACGATTCCGCCGCCATGTTGGCGTCGATGATCTTGCCGTCGGGCGCGATCAGCAGCACCGGATTCGGCAAGGCGTTGAGGATGGCCTCGCTTTCAGATGGCAAAGTTCGGCGATGATCTGCGGCTAAACTCATGCAGCAGCACTCCATGCAAAGTCGTCGAATGCATCTTCAAGGGATTGGTGAACGCGGTTCGGGTCGTCGGTGGTCAATATCTTCTGCCGCCAGGCCTTCAGCGTCGCTACCGGCGCGCGGCTGGTATGCGATGCGACGTCCAGCGCCCAGCCGAGATGCTTGCGGGCATGGCGCAGTCCGATGCGCAGGCCGTAGAGGCTGCAGACTTCGTCATAGAGCGCGCGGATATAGTCGAGCTGTTGGGTCAGCGACGGTGCGGTCTCCGTGATGCCGGATTCGAGCTGGCGCCCGATCTGGCCCGGCAGCCAGGGCTGGCCCTGCGCGCCGCGCCCCATCATGATCGCATCGGCGCCGGACATTTCGAGCGCCGTCACCGCCTTCTCGAACGAGGTGATATCGCCGTTGACGACCAGCGGAATGGCAATCGCATCCCGGACGGCGCGCACCGCGCCCCAATCGGCTTCGCCCTTGTAGAACTGGCAGCGGGTGCGGCCATGCACCGAAATCATCTGCACCCCGGCGGCTTCGGCACGGCGCGCCAGTTCAGGTGCGTTGAGCGAGCGATCGTCCCACCCAAGCCGCATCTTCAACGTGACCGGCACTTTCACCGCCGCGATCGTGGCTTCTATCAGCGTCAAGGCGTGATCGAGATCGCGCATCAGCGCCGAACCGGACTGGCCGCCGGTGACGTGACGCGCCGGACA
>NZ_JAUYAN010000028.1 GCF_030693485.1 Bradyrhizobium sp.
CTCGGCTACAACAGCCATGCCTGGGAAATGGGCCGCAACACCGGCGGCGTGTCGCGGATGCGCCTCGCGCTGCGCGATCGCCTGGCCGTGATTCATGCCGCCGCCGGCCGCAAGGTCAGCCTCGTCGGGTGGAGCCTCGGCGGTGTCTACGCGCGCGATCTGGCGCTGCAGGCGCCTGACATGGTGCGTTGTGTGGTGACGCTGGGAAGTCCGTTCGCCAACGACGTCAGAGCGACCAACGCGACGCGGCTCTATGAGTTGCTGTCGGGCGAGAGGGCGGACGACAATCCGGAGCTTCGCGCCGCGATCGCAGGCGATCTGCCGGTCCCGGCCACGTCGATCTATTCGCGCACCGACGGCATCGTGAACTGGCGAACCTGCCTGCTGCGCCCCTCCGATACATCGGAAAATATCGAGGTTCACCTCGCCAGTCATGTCGGGCTGGGCGTCAATCCGGCCGCCCTGTGGGCGGTCGCCGATCGCCTGGCCCAGGCGGTGGGCGAATTCAGGCAATTTGACCGATCGGGGCCGTTTGCCATTGCATATGCGCCTCCGGAAAATGCACAATCCTGACTAATGTCCCGGCAACAGGGACCGTCTGAAACACAAAGAAGCGCCACCAAGGCGCCGCGTGATCCGCGGGAGGGAAAAACATGAGTGACGCCAAAAAGCTGACATCGATGGACGCGTCGTTTCTGTATCTGGAAACGCCCGAGATGCCGATGCATGTCGGGAGCATGGCGATCTTCCGCCTGCCCGAGGACTACAAGGGCAACTTCTTCGAGGATTTCAAGGCGATGATCGCCTCGCGGCTGCCCATCGCGCCGATCCTGAAGGCGCGACTGGAGAAAGCGCCACTCGACATCGATCATCCCTCCTGGGTCGAGGACGACCAGTTCGACATCGACCGCCATATTTTCCGCGGCAGCCTGCCGGCTCCCCATGATCGCCCGACGCTGGAGCGCATCGTCGGCTGGATGCACGCCAAGCTGCTCAACCGCGCCCGGCCGCTGTGGGAATTCTACGTCTTCGAGGGCATGAAGGACAACGAGATCGGGCTTTATTCCAAGATGCATCATGCCTGCATCGACGGCGGTGCTGGTGCGGCGCTGACCAGCATGATCTACGACGTGACGCCGGTGCCTCGGACGATCGAGCCGCCGGCGGCGCGGGCCAGGACCGGGAACGAGCCGCGCGACATCGCCGCCAACCTGATCGATTCCTATCAGGCGCTGTGGCGCCAGCCCTTCGACGGCTCCGCGGCGCCGAAGAGCATCGACCTGCCGCGCTCGGGCAAGAGCGATCTCGGATCGATCCTGTTCGACAACGCCATGTTCCAGATCGAATCCGCGGTGAAGTTCGCCGGCAGCATTCCCACCATGCTGAAGAGCGTATCCGATGTGGTAGGCAAGATTTCCGATCCGAAGTCGCGCGACAGCATCGCCAGCATGGCGTCGCCGTCGACCATCCTGAACAAGGCGATCTCGTCGGAGCGCAGTTTTGCCGGCGTCTCGATCTCGTTGTCGCGCGCCAAGGCGCTGGCCAAGCAATCCGGCGGCAAGCTCAACGACGTGGTGCTGGCGCTGTCGTCCGGCGTGGTTCGGCGCTATCTGCTGCAGCAGGGCGCGCTGCCGACCAAATCGATGACGGCCGCGGTGCCGATCTCGCTGCGTGAAGAGGGCAACACCGATTCCAACAACCAGGTGTTCGGCATGATCTGCTCGATCGCCACCAATATCGAGGATCCCAAGGCGCGGCTGGAGGCGATCATCGCGCAATCCACCAAGTCAAAGGAGATGTCGCATCCGCTGCGCGCCCTGATGCCGCAGGTGTCCAGTATCTCGATGCTCGGCGCGCCGATCCTGGTGCAGATCATGGCGCTGTTGTACAGCCGCTCCAACCTGTCGGACGTGCTGCCGCCGGCCGCGAACATCACGGTGTCCAACGTGCCGGGGCCGCGCCAGACGCTGTATGCGGCGGGTGCGGAATTGCTGCACATCTTCCCGGTGTCGATCTCGACCCACGGGCTGGCGCTCAACATCACGGTGCAGAGCTACCGCGACCAGCTGGATTTCGGGTTCATCGCCGGCGCCAACATCATTCCCCATGTCCAGGTTCTGTGCGACATGCTGCCGACCGAATTCGCCGCGCTCGAAGCCGCCTTCGCGCCACCGGCTGACCTCAAGAGCGCGGCAAGCTGAAGCCAGGTATCGGATTATCAGAGTGAGACGCCAGTAATGATAGAGATGCCGCCGCTGCAGTTCGCCCGGACCAACGGTATTCGCATGGGCTACTACGATGCCGGTCCGAAAACCGACACACCGCCGGTCATCCTCTGCCATGGCTGGCCGGAGATGGCGTTTTCCTGGCGGCACCAGATCAAGGCGCTGGGGGAGGCCGGCATCCGCGTGATCGCGCCTGACCAGCGCGGCTATGGCTCGACCGACCGGCCCGAACCGGTCGAGGCCTACGACATGGAGCAGCTGACCGGCGATCTCGTCGGCTTGCTCGACCACCTCGGGATCGACAAGGCGATCTTCGTCGGCCACGATTGGGGTGGCTTCATCGTCTGGCAGATGCCGCTGCGTCACATCGACCGCGTCGCCGGCGTGGTCGGCGTCAATACGCCACATTACGATCGCCTGCCGATCGACCCGATCGAGCTGTTCCGGAAGCGGTTCGGCGACAGCATGTATATCGTCCAGTTTCAGGATCCCGCGCGCGAGCCGGACCGGATTTTCGGCAGCCGGGTCGAACAGACCTTCGACGCCTTCATGCGCAAGCCGTTGCCGCGCAAGGACGATGCACCGGCTGCTCCCGCGACCGCGGGCGTCGGCGCATCGCCCAAGACCAATCTGGCTTTTCCGCAGATGATCGCCGCCTATGACGCCAAATTCGATCCGCGCACGCCGATCCTGTCGCCGGAAGAGAAGAAGGTGTTCGTCGATGCGTTCACCCGGACCGGGTTCACCGGCGGCATCAACTGGTACCGCAATTTCTCCCGTAACTGGCAGCGTTCCGAGGGACTGGACCATACCGTCCGCGTGCCGTCACTGATGATCATGGCGGAAAACGATGTGGTACTGCCGCCATCGGCCGCCGACGGCATGGAGAAGATCGTGCCGGACCTCGAGAAATACCTGGTTCGCGACAGTGGCCACTGGACACAGCAGGAAAAGCCGGACGAGGTCAGCGCCAAGCTGATCGAATGGCGCAGGAAGCGGTTTGGGTGAGAACGCCGAACTCGAATGCCGTCATTGCGAGGAGTTCTTGCGACGAAGCAATCCATTCTTTCTTTTCGCCGCACGATGGATTGCTTCGCTTCGCTCGCAAAGACGTTGTAAGAGCACGGCTCGTTGCTAAGGATCAGGTTAGGCAAGGGAAACTATCGCGATGGCGTCGACCAACAAACTGAACCCGATCCCGCATCCGCCGAAGAAGCCGGTGGTCGGCAACATGCTGTCGCTGGACGCCAATGCGCCGGTGCAGCATCTGGTGCGGATGACGAAGGAACTCGGGCCGATCTTCTGGCTCGACATGATGGGCGCGCCGCTGGTGATCGTCGCCGGCCACGATCTGATCGACGAACTCAGCGACGAGAAACGGTTCGACAAGGCGGTGCGCGGTGCGCTGCGCCGGGTGCGCGCGATCGGCGGCGACGGCCTGTTCACCGCCGACACCACGGAGCCGAACTGGAGCAAGGCGCACAACATCCTGTTGACGCCTTTCGGCAACCGCGCCATGCAGTCCTACCATCCGAGCATGGTCGACATCGCCGAGCAGCTGGTGAAGAAGTGGGAGCGGCTGAACGCCGACGAGGAGATCGACGTCGTTCACGACATGACGGCGCTGACCCTCGACACCATCGGCCTTTGCGGCTTCGACTACCGGTTCAATTCGTTCTACCGGCGCGATTACCATCCCTTCGTGGAATCGCTGGTGCGCTCGCTCGAGACCATCATGATGACCCGCGGCATCCCGCTGGAGAATCTGTGGCTGCAAAAGCGCCGTCGCGATCTCGCCGCCGACGTCGCCTTCATGAACAAGATGGTCGACGAAGTTGTCGCCGAACGCCGCAAGAACGCCGAGGCCGCCGAGGGCAAGAAGGACATGCTCGGCGCCATGATGACCGGCGTCGATCGCGCTACCGGCGAGCAGCTCGACGACGTCAACATCCGCTACCAGATCAATACCTTCCTGATCGCGGGCCACGAAACCACCAGCGGGCTGTTGTCCTGCACGCTCTATGCGCTGCTGAAGCATCCCGAGGTGCTGAAGAAGGCCTATGAGGAAGTCGACCGGGTGCTCGGCCCCGATATCGACGCGCGGCCGACCTATCAGCAGGTCACGCAACTCACCTACATCACCCAGATTCTGAAGGAAGCGCTGCGGCTGTGGCCGCCGGCGCCGGCCTACGGCATCACGCCGCTCAAGGACGAAACCATCGGCGGCAAATACCAGCTCAGGAAGAACACGTTCATCACCGTTCTGGTGATGGCGTTGCACCGCGATCCCAGTGTCTGGGGCCCCAATCCCGACGCCTTCGATCCCGAGAACTTCAGCCGCGAGGCCGAGGCGGCGCGTCCGGTCAATGCCTGGAAGCCGTTCGGCAACGGCCAGCGTGCCTGCATCGGCCGCGGCTTTGCCATGCATGAGGCGGCGCTGGCGATCGGCATGATCCTGCAGCGCTTCAAGTTGATCGACAATCATCGTTATCAGATGGTGCTGAAGGAAACGCTGACCATCAAGCCTGACGGCTTCAAGATCAAGGTGCGCCCGCGTACCGACACCGAGCGCGGCGCCTACGCCGGCCGCGCCACCACGACCGCGCCGGTTTCGGCCGGCGCCGCGGCGCCGCGCGCGCGCACGCGTCCGGGCCACAACACGCCGTTGCTGGTGCTGTACGGATCGAACCTCGGAACGGCGGAAGAACTGGCGACCCGCGTCGCCGATCTCGCCGAGGTCAACGGTTTCGCCACCAAACTCGCGCCGCTCGATGATTTCGTCGGCAAGCTGCCGGAAGAAGGCGGCGTGCTGATCTTCTGCGCATCCTACAATGGCGCCGCCCCCGACAACGCCACGCAGTTCGTCAAATGGCTCGGCTCCGACTTGCCGAAGGATGCGTTCGCGAAGGTGCGTTACGGCGTGTTCGGCTGCGGCAACAGCGACTGGGCCGCAACCTACCAGTCGATCCCGCGCATCCTCGACGAGCAACTGGCCGCCCATGGCGCACACAGCGTCTATG
The DNA here is from genome assembly GCF_030693485.1 of Bradyrhizobium sp. Taxonomy (GTDB): domain Bacteria; phylum Pseudomonadota; class Alphaproteobacteria; order Rhizobiales; family Xanthobacteraceae; genus Bradyrhizobium. The sequence continues at coordinate 5,246 of NZ_JAUYAN010000028.1, forward strand.
CGCGCGGCGAGGGCGATGCTCGCAGCGATCTCGACGGCCAGTTCGAGAGCTGGTTCGCCAGGGCTGCACCGCTGGCGATGAAGGAATTCGGCGTCGATTCGGGTTTCAGCCGCAGTGCCGACGACGAGCCGCTGTACCAGATCGAGCCGGTGGCGCCATCGGCGGTCAATGCCATCGTGGCGCTCGGCGGCGTGACGCCGATGAAGGTGCTGGCCAATCGCGAACTGCAGAACAAGACCGGCGCCGGCGCTTCGGACCGATCGACCCGGCATATCGAGGTGGAATTGCCGGCCGGCGTCAGCTACCGGGTCGGTGACCATCTCAGCGTGGTGCCGCGCAATGATCCGTCGCTGGTGGATGCCGTTGCGCGCCGCTTCGGATTCCTGCCCGGCGACCAGATCCGGCTGCAGGTCGCGCAAGGCCGCCGCGCGCAATTGCCGGTCGGCGACACGGTGTCGGTCGGACGCCTGCTCTCCGAATTCGTCGAATTGCAGCAGGTCGCGACCCGCAAGCAGATCCAGATCATGTCGGAGCACACGCGCTGCCCGATGACCAGGCCGAAGCTGCTGGCCTATGTCGGCGACGATGCCGCCGCCACCGAACGCTACCGCTCCGACATCCTGACAAAGCGCAAATCGGTGTTCGACCTGCTGGATGAGAATCCGGCGTGCGAATTGCCGTTCCACGCCTATCTCGAAATGCTGTCGCTATTGGCGCCGCGCTATTATTCGATCTCGTCGTCGCCCTCGGTCGATGCCAACCGCTGCAGCGTCACCGTCGCCGTGGTGGAAGGCCCCGCGAGTTCCGGACGCGGCGTCTACAAGGGTATCTGTTCGAACTACCTCGCCAGCCGCCGCGCCGGGGAGACCATCCACGCCACGGTGCGCGAGACCAAGGCGGGCTTCCGGCTGCCCGATGACAACGGCGTGCCCATCATCATGATCGGACCGGGAACCGGTCTGGCGCCGTTCCGCGGCTTCCTCGGGGAACGCGAGGCGCGCAAGGCCAGGGGCGCCAGCCTCGGCCCGGCCATGCTGTTCTTCGGCTGCCGCCATCCCGATCAGGATTATCTCTATGCGGACGAATTGAAGGCGTGGGCCGCCGCAGGGGTCACCGAACTGCACACCGCGTTCTCGCGCGCCGAGGGTCCGAAGACCTATGTGCAGCAACTGGTAACGACGCAGAAGGACCGCGTCTGGAGCCTGATCGAACAGGGCGCGATCATTTACGTCTGCGGCGACGGCGGCAAGATGGAGCCGGACGTCAAGGCAGCACTGGTCGCGATCTATCGCGAGCGCAAGGCCGCCGATGCCGAAGCGGGATTGCGCTGGATCGAGGAGATGGGCACCAGCAACCGCTACGTGCTGGACGTCTGGGCGGGGAGCTAGGCTTCCTGCTGTCGTCCCTGCGCATGCACGCAGGGGCGACGAAAGGCCGGAAAGATATTACGCCGCCTTCGCCACCGCGCCATGCGCATGCTTTTCGATGGCGCCGATGATCTCCGGCCACATCGGAATCGGTATCGCGTGGCCCATGCCCTCGATCATCAGCAGCCTGGCGCCCGGGATCGAGGCCGCGGTGTCCTTGCCGCCCTCGGGGCGCACCAGCGGATCGACTGTGCCGTGAATCACCAGCGTCGGCGCCCTGACGGCGTGCAGCCGTTGCTTGCGGCTGCCCGAGGCCAGGATGGCGCGGAGCTGGCGGCCGACGCCGTTGGGATTGAGGCCGCGCTCGAAGGTGCGTTCGGCGCGTTCGAGGTCCTTGGCTTCGTCGAGCGGAAAGCTGCCGACGCGCAGCACCTTCCAGGTCTTGGCGAAGCGTATGAGATATTCTTCCCTGGTGGTCGGGGGCGGCGCCATCAGCATCGCCGCCGCCTCGCTGGTCGGCGGCGGCACTTTCGGATTGCCGGTCGTCGACATGATCGAGGTCAGCGAGCGCACCCGGTGCGGAAACGAGATCGCGATTTCCTGCGCTATCATGCCGCCCATGGAGGCGCCGACGATGTGCGCCGACTTGATGCCGAGGGCGTCCATCAGTCCGGTGGTGTCCTCGGCCATGTCGCGGATCTTGTACGGCGCGGCCACCGGAATTTTCAGGAACCGCAGCTTCAGCAGTTCGATCAGGGTCAGGCGCTTGCCGCCGCTCAGCCTGCCGGATTTGCCGATGTCGCGATTGTCGAAACGGATGACGCGAAATCCGCGGGCCGCCAGTTCGCGGCAGAACTCGTCGTCCCACAGGATCATCTGGGCGCCGAGTCCCATGATCAGCAGCATCGGCTCCGCGCCGGCGTCGCCGAAGATCTCGTAACAGATGTCGATGCCGTTGGCCCGCGCGATCTGCGGCGGCTGATGGGCTGACGAATTCACGATGAGCTCCCTGAAATGGCAAAGCGAACCGGGCACTCTATGGCACGGTTTTTCGTGTTGCAGAAGGCTCCGGTGCGGCAGGGAGCCTGACAAATCGTCCGTCGCGTTCAAATTGACGCCGGCGATGTTGACCGTTCCGTCGCAACAGTGTGGTATGAGCCAAAAGGCGGGGCTCCAAAGCCCCCGGTGATCACGCTGGAGGGCGCCGATGGCAGACAAGAGCAACGATCCGGTTGCGATGTGGCAGAACATGATCGGCGAGATGGAGAAGGGTTTCAACTCCTTCGCCAATCAGGCCATGGCGTCGCCGGAATTTTCCAAGGTCGTCAATCAGGTCGGCGGGGTCACGGCGGGCGCGCAAAAGCAGCTCGGCGACGTCATGGAGAAATACCTCGTCGGCATGAACCTGCCGAGCCGTGCGCAGATGGTCTCGATGGCCGAGCGGCTGCAGTCGATCGAAGGCCAGTTGAACGAGATCAAGGCGATGCTGAACGCGATGAACAGCAACGCCGCCGCCGCGACCGGAGTTCCCGTCGCCCCCAGACCGCCACGCACCAGGCGCCCGCCGTCCGCCGGAGAGCCAAAATGAACGCGAGTCCGGGTCCAAGTGTTGCGGGCCTCGATCTGGCGTCGATTCCGGACCGGATCCAGTCCGAGGTGCAGCGCGCGATCCAGCGCAGCATCAAGGGCGTCGAATATATCGCCTCATCCGGCCCGTCGCTGGGATCGACGCCGAAGGACATCCTGGCGGTCCGCGGCACCATGAACCTCTATCACTACCGCCCGATCGCGGACGAGATCTACCGCATACCGATCCTGATCGTGATGGCGACCACCAACCGCGGCTACATCCTCGACATGGTGCCCGGCCAGAGCTTCATCGAATTTCTGCTCAAGCGCGGCTACGACGTCTATATGCTGGACTGGACCGCGCCGAAGCCGGAAGAAAAAAGCCTGCGGATGGAGGACTACGTCCTCGATTTCATCCCGGATTGCATCCGCCGCGTGCAGCAGGATTCAGGCGAGACCGACGTCACGGTGATCGGTTACTGCTTCGGCGGCGTGCTGTCGCTGCTGTACGGTTCGATCTTCAACGACGGCCCGATGAAGAATCTGATCTGCTTCACCACGCCGATCGATTTTCGCGAGATGAAGCTGTTTTCGAATTTCTCGGACCGCCGCTATTTCGACGTCGACCGGCTGGTCGACAGCATCGGCAATGTGCCGCCGGAAATGATCCTGTCGTCGTTCGAGATGCTGCGGCCGGCGTCGCGCGCCGCCAGCCAGGTGCAGTTGTGGGAAAACATCTGGAACGACGAATACGTCAAGGCCTACCGGATGATGGATCGCTGGGGCACCGACACCTTGCCGCTGGCCGGCGAGTATTTCCGCGCCATCACCAAGGACCTGATGTGGGACAACAAGCTGTTCAACGACACCATGTCGGTCGGCGGACGCGCGGCGGATATCTCGAAGATCAAGGTGCCGATCCTGCACGCGGTGGCCGAGCACGATCACATCGTGCCCTATGAAGCGGCGAAACATCTGATCGCGAAGGTCGGTTCGACCGACAAGGAAGAGGTGATCCTGAAAGGTGGCCATGTCAGCGTCGTCGCCGGCGCCAACGCCATCAAGCGGCTGTGGCCGAAACTCGATTCATGGTTATGCGAGAGATCGATATGAGCAGCGAGACCAGAACCTATCCGCGCCGCGTGCAGACCGAGGCCGGCGAGATCGAATTCCGCCTGATGGCGCAGGCCGACGAGGCCGCCGTGCTTGCCTTCGCGCAAAAACTGCCGGTGCATGATTTGCTGTTCCTGCCGCGCAACATCAGCGAGCCCAAGGTGCTCTCGGCCTGGGTCAAGGAGATCGAGCGCGGCGCCATCACCAGTATCCTGGCGGTGCAGGCGGGCAGGGTGGTCGGATGCGGCACCCTGGTGCGCGATCCCTGGTCGTGGTCGCCGCATGTCGGCGAAATCCGCAACGTGGTTTCATCCGATGTACGCGGCCAGGGGGTCGGCCGCGCGCTCTCGCAGGAGACGTTTGCTTTGGCTTTGGGCGCCGGCCTGGAAAAGCTGGTGGTGCAAATGACCGTCGATCAGTCCGGCGCCATCGCAATCTTCGAGGGACTTGGCTTCAAGGCCGAGGCGCTGCTGCGCGACCATGTGAAGGACAGAGACGGCCGGAACCACGATATCGTGGTGCTCGGGCACAATGTGGCGCAGGTCCGGGCCCAGCTGGAAGCCTATGGGCTGCCGGGGGCTGTGCAGCATTAAGCAGGCTGGCGCCCGTTCCGCGGGCAAGTTAGCCAATTCTCCTACTCATCACGAGATCGTGATATCGCATCGCACCATTGATGTTGCGTCGCACCATTAACCGTGTCATAGAGAGATTGCCCCGGGCCAATCCGGACGGGGTGAGCCCATAGCTCAAACCTGAGGATGGAGAAACCCCATGACCACCGAAACCAATTCCGTGCTGAACACCGTCAAGGAAGCCTTCGCGCCCGTCACCGAGGCGTTCACCAAGCTCCAGAACATGGAAGTTCCGGAAGCCGCCCGTGAGTTCGTGAAGCAGCAGACCGAGACCGCCAAGGTTCGCGCCGCCGACATCCATGCCGGTTCCGAGAAGGTGACCGCCGCGATCGAGACCGCCGTTGCCGGTTCGGTCTCCGAGGCCGCCAGGATCAGCCGCAATATCCAGAACGCGCTCTACCAGGACGCCGAGGCCTTCTTCGCCGGCATCGACAAGCTGGCTTCCGCCAAGTCGTTCAACGAAGCGGTCCAGATCCAGTCCGACATGGTCCGCGCGCGCGGCGAAGTGTTCGTGTCGCGGGCGAAGGCCTCGACCGAGTATCTCGGCAAGCTCGTCGCCGACGGCGCCAGGACCGCTCAGGACAACTTCTCCAAGGTCTACACCAAGACCGCCTGATCGCATCTCCACCAGCCGATAATTCGAAGGCCCGCTTAGGCGGGCCTTCTTTTTGGGCGGGTGTCTCCATAGATCAAGCCAGACCCTCATGGTGAGGAGGCGCTCTTGCGCCGTCTCGAACCATGAGAGCCCCGATGTTTCCATCCTTCGAGACGCGGCGAAGACGCCGCTCCTCAGGATGAGGACCTGTGCTCACCGCGAAAGCCTGCATGTCCATGCCCGCCACCTTCTCCTTCGACTCCCCCGGCGACGCCGCCCGCGCGGCTGAGTTGCGGCGGATCAAGGCGCTGGCGACGCTGGTGCTGGTGGGCACGCTCGTGCTGTTCGTGACGGCGAAGGCGCTGCTGCCCGTGCATCCCGCCTTCGGCTTCGTCGCGGCGTTCGCGGAGGCCGCCACCATCGGCGGGCTCGCCGACTGGTACGCCGTGGTGGCGCTGTTCAAGCGACCGCTGGGCCTGCCGATCCCGCATACCGCGATCATCCAGAGCAATCAGCACCGCATCGCCGACAAGCTCGGCGAATTCATCGAGGTGCATTTTCTCGAAGCCGCGCCGGTCGAGGCCAAGCTGCGCCAGATCGATTTCGGCTCGTTCGTCGCCGACTGGCTGCGCGACCGCAAGCGCAGCGACGATCTCGCCCGCTTCGCGCTGCGGCTGCTGCCGGAAGCACTGTCGGCGACGGAAACCTCCGGCCTGATGGGCTTCATCACCCGCCGGATCACCACCCAGTTGCAGGAAATCGATCTGGCGCCGCTCGCCGCCGGCACGCTGCGCGGCTTCGTGCAGGAGGGACGGCACCAGGGCCTGCTCGACGACATCCTGCGCGTGGTGCATCAGTCGCTGACGCAAGCCGAAACCATGGCGGTGATCCGGGAAAAAATCCGCGGCGAACTGCCGACACTGCTGAAGCTGTATCGTGCCGACAAGTTCCTGGTGAACCGGATCGTGGCGTCCGCGACTACGTTCTTCGAGGAAGTGAAGAACGATCCGAAGCATCCGTTCCGCGACGAGTTCAATCGCATGCTGCTGTCGTTCGTCGACCGGCTCGGCACCGATCAGGCCTTCGCCGATCGCATCGACGGCCTGAAGCGCGACCTGCTGGCGCGTCCCGAGCTCGGCGACCTCGCGCGCAACATCTGGTCGAACGCGCGATCCTTCATCGAGCGCAGCGCTTCCGGCGAGACCCAGGTGCTGCAGCAGCATCTGGCCGGAATGTTCGTGAAGGCCGGCGAGACGCTGGCGGCCGATGCCGAGCTGCGCGCCGAAATCAACCAGGGCCTCGTCGCCGTGCTCAGAAGTTTCATCGCCGATCAGAAGAGCGGCGTGTCGAGTTTCATCTCCGATCAGGTCAAGAGCTGGGATATGGGCCAGCTGATTGCGCTGATCGAAATCAACATCGGCAAGGACCTCCAATACATCCGCTTCAACGGCGCGCTGATCGGCGGGCTTGCCGGATTGACGCTTTACACCGTGGAATTACTGCTCCGGATGCTGTGACTAAATAATCACTCAGTTCCTTTTAAGTGTGGCGGCCTATTGTCCCGGGGCGGGTCAGCCGCTTGAATGACGGAATCAGCGCCATAGCTTGCTTCAAGTGACGTTGCGCTGCGGAACGATTTTGCGAGGTTTGCGTATTCCTAGGGTCGACAGGCCGGCTGCCAGATTGAAAGGGGCCGGCTCAGAGAGGAGCTATGATGTCCGCGACTACCCAGACGCTGCGCGCGCCGTCCAAAACCCTGATGTTCATGGAGGGGCGCGCCCTTCACGAGTTTGGCGCCTTTCTCGGCGCCCTCCCGCTGCTCAGCCTTGCGCCCAGGGGTGACGGTCATCCGGTGCTGGTGGTGCCCGGGCTGGTTGCCTCGGACACCTCGACGCGGCCGCTGCGCAGCTTCCTGGAGAACCGCGGCTACGCGGTCAGCGGCTGGCGGCAAGGCCGCAATCTCGGCCTGCGCCATGGCGTGCAGCACGCGATGGTCGACCTGGTGCATGAGTTGAACGACACCCACGGCCGCAAGATCAGCCTGGTCGGGTGGAGCCTTGGCGGTCTTTATGCGCGGCAGCTCGCAAAGGTGATGCCGGATCGCGTGCGCTCGGTGATCACGCTTGGCAGTCCGTTCGCGGCCGGTCCGAAGGCGACCAACGCCTGGCGGGTATATGAGATGGCCAGCGGCCGCAGCGCCGAGGAAGAGGATCACCGGTTCGGCGGATCGCTCGCGGAAACACCGCCGGTGCCGACCACCGCGATCTTCAGCCGCACCGACGGCATCTGCGCCTGGCAGGGCTGTATGGAAAAGACCTCGGCGACATCGGAAAGCATCGAGGTCGAAAGCAGCCATTGCGGCATGGGACATCACCCCGCCGTGGTTTACGCCGTGGCCGATCGGCTGGCGCAGGCGGAAGGCCAGTGGGCGCCGTTCCAGCGTAACGGCTGGCGCAGCATGGTCTATCCCGACCCGCACCGGTAGGTACCGTCATCCTTCGAGACGCATCGCCGTTGGCGATGCTCCTCAGGATGAGGACCGTTGATTCCTGACGGCCCGGCGAGCGACTGCCGATCCCTCATGGTGAGGAGCGCGTCTTCGCGCGTCTCGAACCATGAGAGCCCGGCTTGCCGACGTTGTCGCGACTCCCGAAAACGCGGTAAGCCTTGCGCATGCCGCAGCCGCTTGCCCGTATCATCGATCAGCTGAAGCGCGAACCCTCGCGCACCGGCTCCATCGTCATCACGGTGTTCGGCGACGCCATCGTGCCGCGCGGCGGCTCGGTCTGGCTCGGCACGCTGCTGGAATTTTTCAAGGTACTCGACATCGACAGCGGCGTGGTGCGCACCGCGATGTCGCGGCTTGCGGCCGACGGCTGGCTCGAGCGCGACAAGGTCGGCCGCAACAGCTTTTACCGGCTGGCGGGGAAGGGACGGCAGACCTTCGATGCCGCAACCCGGCACATCTATGATCCGCAACCCGCCGAATGGACCGGACGCTTCGAACTGCTGCTGATCGGCAACGGCGAAGATCGCGACGCCGCCCGCGAGGCGCTGAAGAATGCCGGCTTCGGCAGCCCGCTGCCGGGGGTGTGGGTTGCGCCGTCGGGCGTGCCGATCCCTGGCGAAGCCGCATCCGCCATCCGTCTGGAAGTTTCCGCCGAGGACGACAGCGGCCGCCGCCTGCTCAGCGAGAGCTGGCCGCTGCATCGCACCGCCGACGCCTATCTGAAGTTCATGAAGACGTTTGCGCCGTTGCGGACCTGGGTCGGCCGCCGCGAGCGGATGCCGGATATCGACGCCTTCACGGCGCGGATTCTGCTGATCCATCATTACCGGCGGGTGGTGCTGCGCGACCCGCTGTTGCCGCCGGCCTTGCTGCCGGCGGACTGGCCGGGCCGAGCCGCCCGAAACCTCTGCGGCGAGATCTATCGCGGGCTGCTTCCCGCGTCCGAACAATGGCTTGACCGCAACGCAACTGATCCCGCGGGGCCGCTTCCCGCGGCCGGCAAGGAACTGGCGCGCCGGTTCGCCGATACGTAATTATGTTACAAGAATGTGTTGAGTTTTACATGTCTTGATATATGTTGGAATCGTTCCAGGGAGACCGCCCATGTATACGCAGGCGCTCAACACGTCCGATGCGGATGACCGCCCTGTCGAGGACGCCACGCGCGCCGCGGCATTTCAGGCGCGCATCGATGCCGAGGAGCGCATCGAGCCGAATGACTGGATGCCGGCGGCCTATCGCAAGACGCTGACGCGGCAGATCTCGCAGCACGCCCATTCCGAAATCGTCGGCATGCTCCCCGAGGGCAACTGGATCACCCGCGCGCCATCGCTGCGCCGCAAGGCAGCACTGCTCGCCAAGGTGCAGGACGAATGCGGCCACGGGCTCTATCTCTACGCCGCGGCCGAGACCCTCGGCGCCTCGCGCGAGGAACTGGTCGACCTGATGCTGGCAGGCAAGGCCAAGTATTCCTCGATCTTCAACTATCCGACCCTGACCTGGGCCGACATCGGAACGATCGGCTGGCTGGTCGATGGCGCCGCCATCATGAACCAGATTCCGCTGTGCCGCTGTTCCTACGGTCCCTATGCGCGCGCCATGATCCGGGTCTGCAAGGAAGAATCCTTTCACCAGCGCCAGGGTTTCGAGATCATGGTGACGCTGGCGCGCGGCTCGGAAGAGCAGAAGGCGATGGCGCAGGATGCGCTGAACCGCTGGTGGTGGCCGGTGCTGATGATGTTCGGGCCGCCCGATCAGGCCAGCCAGCACGGCGATACCTCGACCAGGTGGAAGATCAAGCGCTTCTCCAATGACGAACTGCGCCAGAAATTCGTCGATGCCACGGTGCCGCAGGCACAGTATCTCGGCCTCACCATTCCCGATCCCGGCATGAAGCAGAACGAAGCCGGTAATTGGGAATACAGCGCGATCGACTGGGACGAGTTCAAACAGGTGCTGGCCGGCAACGGCCCGTGCAACCGCGACCGGCTGGCGGCGCGCCGCAAGGCGCATGACGAGGGCGCCTGGGTGCGCGAAGCTGCGGAGGCCTACGCCGAAAAACGCAGGCATCGCCAAACCGCGCAAGCTGCCGAATAGGGATCCGGAGACGATCATGGCCACGCCAAATACGCCGCTCTGGGAAGTCTTCATCCGCAGCCGCAACGGGCTCGCCCACAAACACGTCGGCTCGCTGCATGCCTCCGACACCACCATGGCCTTGCAGGCCGCGCGCGACCTCTACACCCGCCGCGGCGAGGGGTTGTCGATCTGGGTGGTGCCGTCGAGCGCGATCACGGCTTCCGATCCGTCCGAGAAAGGCATGATGTTCGAGCCGGCGGAATCCAAGATCTACCGGCACCCGACGTTTTACGAGGTGCCGGATGAAGTCGGGCATATGTGACGTCGCAGGACCGCGGCGTCAGCAAATACAGCCCTCATCCTGAGGAGTTCCGTATCTTTGCGGGGCGTCTCGAAGGATGGCGGCGAGGAAATGAGTTGCGGCCATCCTTCGAGACGCATGCCCGAGAGGGGCGCGCTCCTCAGGATGAGGTCGGAAATTGAACGGGCGAGTTCTTGAACATGGCCATCGCATCCATCACCGTCTCCGAAACGCCGCTGGTGCTGTATACGCTGCGCCGCGCCGACGATGCGCTGATTCTCGGGCACCGGCTGTCGGAATGGTGCGGTCACGCGCCGATGCTGGAAGAGGATATGGCGCTCGCCAATATGGGCCTCGACCTGCTCGGCCAGGCGCGCGAACTGTATTCCTATGCGGCCCGGGTCGAAGGCAAGGGCAACGACGAGGACAAGTTCGCCTATCTGCGCGACGTCAGGCAGTATCGCAATCTGCTGCTGCTGGAGCAGCCGAACGGCGATTTCGCCCGCACCATGGTGCGGCAGTTTTTCTACTCGGCCTTCGCCGATCTCTATTGGCGCGCGATGATGAAATCAGCCGATGCGACGCTGGCCGCGATTGCGGCGAAATCCGAAAAGGAAAGCGCGTATCATTTGCGGCATTCGTCGGAATGGATCGTCCGGCTCGGCGACGGCACCGAACAGAGCCACGCCCGCGCGCAGACCGCGATCGATCATCTCTGGGCCTTTACCGGCGAAATGTTCGAGGTGGACGCCAGTGAGCGGGCCCTGATCGACGCCGGCGTGGCCGTCGCTCCCGCCAGCCTGCGTCCGCAATGGCTGAAAACCGTTGCCGGTGTCGTGGGCGAAGCGACGCTGGCTCTGCCGAAAAGCGACTGGATGCAACAGGGCGGCCGCGAAGGGCGGCACAGCGAGCATCTCGGCCATTTGCTCAGCGAACTGCAGTCGATGCCGCGGACCTTTCCGGGGGCCGTATGGTGAGCGCATTGTTCAGCGATACCGAGCTGCGGCAGCACGCCTGGAACACCGCGGCATCCGTGGTCGATCCGGAAATTCCGGTGCTGACCATTGCCGATCTCGGCGTGCTGCGCGATGTCGCGATCCGTGACGGCCGGGTCGAGGTGGCGATCACGCCGACCTATTCCGGTTGCCCCGCGATGAACATGATCACCGTCGAAATCGAGCTGGCGCTGGAGCGCGAGGGTTTTCGCAATTCCAAGGTGCGCACCGTGCTGTCGCCGGCCTGGACCACCGACTGGATGAGCGAAGATGGCCGCCGCAAGCTCCGGGAATACGGCATCGCGCCGCCGCAGGCGGCGGGCTCCCGCCGCGCGCTGTTCGGCGTGCAGCAGGTGACGTGCCCGCAATGCGGCTCCGGCGATACCGAGGTGCTCAGCGAGTTCGGCTCGACCTCCTGCAAGGCACTGTGGCGCTGCAAGAGCTGCCGCGAACCGTTCGATTATTTCAAGTGTCATTGACCCCGTCACCCCGTCATTGCGAGCGTAGCGAAGCAATCCATCTCTCCAGGCAAAGAAAGAATGGATTGCTTCGCTGCGCTCGCAATGACGTTGATAGACCTCAGGCCCAGCTTCGATGTCCCACGCACCGCGCTTCCACCGCCTCGCCGTCGACGACCTGCGCCGCGAATCCCAGGACGCGGTGTCGATGACGTTCTCCATTCCGCGCGAACTTGCGGACGACTACCATTTCGCCCCCGGCCAGTATTTGACCCTGCGCACCACCATGGACGGCGAGGAAGTCCGCCGCTCCTATTCGATCTGCTCCGGGCCCGACGACGGCGAATTGCGCATCGCGGTCAAGAAGGTCGATGGCGGTGCGTTCTCGAGCTGGGCAGCCGACGAATTGAAGGCCGGCGACCAACTCGACGTCATGACCCCGACCGGCCGCTTCGGCGTCACGCCGGCGCCGGATGAAGCGCGGACCTATGTCGGCTTCGCCGCAGGCTCCGGCATCACGCCGATCCTGTCGATCGCGAAGGGCGTGCTGGCGCGCGAACCGGACAGCCGGTTCTTCCTGTTCTACGGCAATCGCTCGACGTCGGGCATGCTGTTTCGCGAGGCGCTGGAGGAATTGAAGGACCGCTTCATGCAGCGGCTTTCGGTATTTCACGTGATTTCGGGCGAAGAGCAGGACCTGCCGATCCTGCACGGCCGGCTCGATGGCGGGAAGGTGAGGGTGCTGCTGCGCTCGCTCGTCCCCGCGTCCGATGTCGATCACGTCTTCATCTGCGGTCCATCAGGCATGAGCAAGGACATCGAGACGACCTGCCGGGATATCGGCATTGCCGAGGGTCGCATTCATGTCGAGCGGTTCGTTTCGGAGTTCGGCGGCAAGCCCCGACCCAAGGCCGTGATCGCGGCGGGCGCGCCACCGAGGGCGATGGCGTCGCTGATCATCGACGGCAAGCGCCGCGAGGTGCCGGTCGCCGAAGGCGAGGCCGTCCTCGATGCGGCGTTACGCGCCGGCATGGATCTGCCGTTCGCCTGCAAGGGCGGCATGTGCTCGACCTGCCGCGCCAGGCTGGTCGAGGGCAGCGCCGAAATGGAGGTGAATTATTCGCTGGAGCCGTGGGAGCTCAAGGCCGGCTTCATCCTCACCTGCCAGGCGAAGCCGACCTCGGACCGGGTCGTGGTGGATTACGACCACGTGTAGGCCATCGGCCACATGGGTGTGAAGAGGTATTTTGATACCGTAACCGTATCATTGCATGGGGTTGTTTTCGATATTTTTGGTTTAGCCCCCGGCAGGCTTTGCGCCGCGTCTCTGGCGCCTCACACTTTTGGCCGTGGCGCGGTTCCCAAAATGGCTTCGATCGACATCCCCAGCCCCAGCAGCCTGGCGTCGCTGCCGACGGGACCGTCGATCTCGATCCCGACCGGCAGGCCGCCCGGCGTCATGCCGGCAAACAGCGACAGGCCCGGGAGGCCGGCGTTGCTGCCGGGGTCGGTGTTGCGGATCATGGTGTCGAAGGTCGGCACCGGCTTGCCGCCGTTGATCGACATCTCGCCCGATCCCTTGTCGGCGTCGATCGCAGGCGCCGGCGCAATCGTGGTGGGAAACAGGATGGCATCCAGATTGTTGTCGCGGAAATAGGCCTCGTACATCTTCTGCAGCGCCGGCCGTTGCACCGTGATCGCATCCTGGTAGGCGGCGCCGAAGGCGTCGGCGGTGATGGCGCCGAACGCACCCTTGACGTCAGGACTGGCGATCCTGGCCGCGATGTCGGCCAGCGTGATGCCTTCGATCCCGCTCGCCTTGAGATAAGCGGGGATATCGGCGATCGGTTCATGCAGCGCGACCGGGAAAGAGACTTTCGCGTTCTGTTCGAACAGCCCGGGCATATCGACATCGACGAGAACGACGCCGGCCTCCGCCAATTTCGCGCGCGCGGCTTTTGCCACGGCTTCGAGATCGCGGTCGAGCCCGTTCCAGAAAATAGCGGGAATGCCGAACCGCTTGCCGCGCAGCGGCTCGGGCCTGGCGACCGGTGTGCCCGTGATCACCGAATCCAGCAGCGCCACATCGGAGACAAGGCGGCCCATCGGCCCGACCGTATCGCGGGTGTGACTGATCGGAACCACCTGGTTGGCGTCATTGTAACGGCGCTCTGCGCCGCCATTGCCGACCGATGGCCGCAACCCGACGATGCCGCACAGCGCTGCGGGCACGCGGGTCGATCCGCCGGTGTCGGATCCGAGGCCGCAGGTCACGATGCCGGCGGCAATGGCCGCCGCGGTGCCGCCCGAAGAGCCGCCGGGTATCCGTGTCTTGTCGTAGGGGTTTCTCACCGGGCCTGCGAACGAGGACAAATTGGTGCTGGTGATGCCGAACGCGAGTTCGTGCATGTTGGCTTTGCCGACGATGATGACGCCGGCCTTGAACAGCTTCTGCAGCGACGGCGCGTTGGCGCCAGGCTGCGCCTTCTGCAGCGCGGGGGTGCCCGCGGATGTCGGCATATCGGCGGTGTTGATGTTGTCCTTGACGACAATGGGCAGGCCGGCGAGCGGAAGCGGGCCGGGTCGTTCCCAACTGTCGATTTCGGCCGCCCCCGCCAGCGCCGGGTCCTTGTTGACGAAAATCAGCGAATTGAGATCCTTGACCTGCTCGGCGCGGGCGAATGCGGCCTTGGCGACGTCGGTGGCGGTTATTTTCCTGTCCCTGATGGCCGCGACGAGTTCGGTGGCGGACATCAGGCTGGGGTTGGCCATGGCGGGACTCCCATGTCCGAGGGATGGGAGAGCCGCACCGGCGGCGACGGCCATCGATGATGCCAGGACATCGCGGCGTGAGGGATTGGTGGTCATGGATTTCTCCGGTCTTGCTGTCGAACCTATTCCTTCGGTCGCTTGTCGTAAACGCGCCGGGCCTTGCCAAGCGAGCGCTCCAGCGTTTCCGGCGGCACCGCGCGGATCCGCGCGGTGATGCCGATGGTGTTCTTGATGGTGGCGGTGACCCGTTCGGTGTGCTCGACCAGGCCGTTGTCGTCCCAGTGTTCCGGCCGCGACTCCGCGATGACAGTCATTTCATCCATCCGCCCCTCGCGGGTCAGTTCGATGATGAAATGGCCGCCGCACCAGTCGGTGCCGAGCAATACTTCCTCGATCTGGGTCGGGAACACATTGACGCCGCGCAGGATGATCATGTCGTCGGACCGCCCGGTCACTTTCTCCATCCGCCGCATGCCCGGTCGCGCCGTACCCGGCAACAGCCGGGTCAAATCGCGGGTGCGGTAGCGGATGATCGGAAGTGCCTGCTTGGTCAGCGAGGTGAAAACCAGCTCGCCCTTTTCGCCGTCGGGCAGCACTGCGCCGGTCTCCGGGTCGATCACCTCAGGATAAAAGTGATCCTCCCAGATATGCAGGCCATCCTTGCTCTCGATACATTCCTGCGCAACGCCGGGACCGATCACTTCGGACAGGCCGTAAATATCGGTCGCGTCCATGTCGAACGAGGCCTCGATCTCGGCGCGCATCGCGTTGGTCCAGGGCTCGGCGCCGAAGATGCCGATCTTGAGGGACGATTTCCGGGGGTCGAGGCCCTGGCGTTTGAACTCGTCCAGGATCGCCAGCATGTAGCTCGGCGTCACCGTGATGATGTCGGGCCTGAAATCGTTGATCAGCTGCACCTGCCGCTCGGTCATGCCGCCGGAGACCGGCACCACGGTGCAGCCGAGCTTTTCCGCGCCGTAATGCGCGCCGAGCCCGCCGGTGAACAGGCCATAGCCATAGGCGTTGTGCATGATCATGCCGGTGCGGCCGCCCGCGGCACGGATCGAGCGCGCCATCACGTCCGACCACATGTCGATATCGGCTTGCGTGTATCCCACCACGATCGGCTTGCCTGTCGTGCCGGAAGAGGCGTGGACCCGGACCAGTTTTTCGCGGGCGACAGCGAACATATTGAACGGATAATTGTCGCGCAGGTCGGTCTTCACCGTGAACGGGAATTTCGCGAGGTCCGACAATTCCCGGAAATCTTTGGGATGCACGCCGGCCGTGTCGAAGGCTTTCCTGTAATGCGCGACGTTGTCATAGGCGTGCGCCAGCGTCCATGCCATACGCCTGGTTTGAAGCGCGATGATCTCGTCGCGCGATGCCCGTTCGGCCTCGTCCATTTCGGCACGGTAACCGCTGCTGCCGGATCGAACGTTGGTCAAAGCCACAGCATATTCCCTCTATGTCGATTTGATCTCGGTCTCGACCGGCAGCCAGGTGCCGCCGACAGTGCGGGAATGGCCGCGAAACTCGGCGATCACGACATTGTCGACGGTGACGCTGATGTCGTAGATGCCGGAACGCCCGCTGCGCGAAATTTCCCGCGCCGTCGCCACCAGCCGGTCGCCGAGCTTGCCGGGTTTGATGAAGGTGATGTCGCATTGCGCCGCGACGGTGCGCTCGTTGCGGGAATTGCAGGCGAACGCGAAGGTCGAATCCGCCAGCAAAAAGATGAAGCCGCCATGCGCGATGCGCTGACCGTTGACCATGTGCGGCTGCACCATCATCGTCAGGGTGGCGTGGCCGGGCCCGACCTCCGAGATCTCCATGCCGAGGCCCTTGCTGGCGTCGTCTTCCCGCCACATCGCATCGGCGCAGGCGCGCGCGAGGTCGTCGGGCGAAAGGGTGGCCTTGACGTTCACTCTCGGTCTCCCGGGGTCGCTCGGGCTTGTTGGAACAAGCCTCTTGAACTGAGCGATCACTAGGTTAGTCATGATGCGAAGCCACCATGGTGTCAACGATCCCTGCGGGCGTCAAATCGGCGGAAAACGCCACTCAATCGGAAGCCCCCATGACACCTGCCCCCCCGAAGCCGGATGGCCCGCCTGTTACGGTAGAGGCGCTCTGCGTCCGCCTGCCGGCGAAGGCCGACAATCCGGCTGCGCTTGCACCCGTCGTTGAGCGGCGCTCGCTGACGCGGGGCGCGAACGAACTGCTGGTCGAGATCAAGGCGGCCGCGGTCAATCCCTCCGACGTGAAGGCCGCCACCGGCCTGATGCCTTACGCGGTGTTCCCGCGCACGCCCGGCCGCGACTATGCGGGGTTTGTGATCGACGGACCGGCCGATTGGATCGGGCGCGAGGTGTTCGGCTCCTCGGGCGACCTCGGGATCCGTCGCGACGGCAGCCACGCCACGCATCTGGTGGTCGAAACCGAAGCCGTGGTGGAGAAGCCGAAGAACATCTCGTGGGAGGAAGCCGCCGGGATCGGCGTGCCCTTCGTTACTGCAATGGAGGGGCTCAGGCGTGCCGGCATGCCGAAAAGCCATGAGACGGTGCTGGTGATGGGCGTCAACGGCAAGGTCGGGCAGGCCGCTGCGCAGATCGCCAGCTGGCACGGCGCCCGCTTGATCGGCGTGGTGCGCAAGAGCGAACCCTATGCAGGTCACGTCAACGGCAAGGTTGAAATGATCGACGCCTCGGTGACGGACGTTGCCGCACGCGCTCGCGAACTCACGGACGGCAAGGGCGCCGACATCGTCTTCAACACCGTCGGCGATCCTTACTTCCAGGCGGCGCACCAGTCACTGGCCCTGCGGGGACGTCAGATCCTGATCGCTGCGATCGACCGCATCGTGCCATTCAACATTCTGGAATTCTATCGCGGCCAGCACACCTATGTCGGCATCGATACGCTGGGACTGTCCTCGATCGCGACCGGCGCGGTGCTGAGGGAGCTCGGCCCCGGCTTTGCCAGCGGGCATCTGAAGCCGTTTCCGATCCAGCCGACTGCGATCTTTTCCCTGGAACAGGCGAAAGCCGCCTTCCTCGCGGTCGCCGGTTCCTCACGCGATCGGGTGATCCTGCGGCCGGCGTGACAGGCGCGAGGCAGATTTCCTCAATATAATTGCGGAACAAATCCTCTCTTATTCCGCCTGAGGACGATGATTCTATTCCCCATTTTGCGCGGCGCGCGATGGCTTATTTCTTTATTTCGGCGCGCCGTGGACCGGCCCATGCGAGAAGCGTTATAGCAGGATCGAAATTGCATCTTATTTGAGTTGTGCCGGCAGTCGCGCCGAGAAGCTCCAGGGAAATCCAGTGGAAGGTGTTGTCAACATCGTCGTCGTGAGCGGCCTGCTGATCGGTCTCGTCTATGGCGCGGTCGTCCTGCTGAGCGGCTTCTGTTTGCTGTCCGGGCTACGCGGCTGGTGGGCCGATGGCGACAGTCGCCTGATCCGGACCTACGCGCTGGCGCTGGGGATTGCGATCGCAGCAGCGCAGTTGCTCGCCGCCGGCGACGTCATCGACCTCGGCAAGACAATTTATTTGCAGCCGTCGTTTTCCGCGCCGCTGATGTTTCTCGGCGGTCTGCTGTTCGGTTACGGCATGGTGCTGTCGAACGGCTGCGGTTCGCGCGCACTGGTGCTGCTGGGGCGCGGCAATCTGCGTTCGTTCGTCGTGGTGATCGTGCTCGGTATCGCCGCGCAGATGACGCTGAAGGGCCTGATCGCGCCGGGCCGCATTGCAGTTCTGCAGGCGACGCAGGGCGCGCCTGCCATGATCTCGTTGCCGGCGCTGCTGTCGACCTTCGGCCTCAGCGAGACTTTCGCCCGCATGCTCGCGGCGTCCGCGATCTCGGGCGCGCTGATCATCTTTGCGTTCGCGCATGCGCCGTTTGCGCGCGCGTGGGGCCAGATCGCGGCCGGCATCGCCGTCGGCCTGCTGGTCACCGCCGGCTGGTTCGCCACCGGCTATCTCGGCGCCGACGAGTTCAATCCCGCCGCGGTGACCTCGCTGACCTTCATCGCGCCGATCGCCGACGGCGTGCAATACGTCATGCTGTCGACCGGGCTGACGCTGAACTTCGGCATAGCCCTGGTGGCCGGCGTATTCGCAGGCAGCCTGCTGACGGCGCTGATCACGCGCCGCTTCCAGTGGGAAGGCTTTTCTTCACCCCGCCACATGTTGCGTTCGATCGGCGGCGCCGCGCTGATGGGTGCGGGCGGCGCGATGGCCTATGGCTGCTCGATCGGGCAGGGCCTTACCGGCCTCTCGACGCTGTCGCTGGCGTCGTTCGTTGCGGTGGCTGGAATCTTGCTCGGCACTGCCGCGGGATTGCGCGGCGTGCTGCGGGTTCAGCCGCTGGTGCCGGCGCAGGAATCACGCCCGCGCGCGTGAGGCCGATGGCCCGTCAATCCGCCGCCGATGTCACGATCCGGATCTCCGATTTGAGCGTGCGGTGCACCGGGCATTTGTCGGCGATTTCCATCAGTTTCGCGCGTTGCTCGGCGTCGAGCGCGCCCTCGATGGATATCACGCGCTCGATCTGGTCGAGCATCCCGACCCTGGTTTCGCACTCGGCGCAATCCTCCGCGTGAATCTTGCGGTGCTCGAGCGTCACCGTGACGCGGTCCAGCGGCAGCGACTTGCGGTCGGCATACATCCGCATGGTCATCGAAGTGCAGGCGCCGAGGCCGGCGAGCAGGTAGTCATAGGGTCCGGGTCCGCTGTCGTCGCCGCCGGCGGCGATGGGCTCGTCGGCCACCGACTGATGCGGCCCGACTGAAACGGTTTGCTGGAATTTGCCGTTGCGGGTCTCGCTCACAACGATCTTGCGCGGCGCGTTGTTCGAAGCGGGGGCTTGCTCGGGCGAAGCGAGATCAACGTAGCGTTCCGCCCAGGCGGCGATGACACCGGCGACATAGGCGGCATCGCGCTTGCCGGAGAGCAGGTGGTCGGAGCCTGCGAGCGATACAAAACTCTTGGGATGCTTGGCGGCGACGAAGATTTTCGTGGCATTGTCGATGCCGACGGTGTTGTCGGTCGGCGAATGCATGATCAGCAGCGCCTTGTGCAGTTTTGTTACCTGCGGCATCAGGCTGCGCTCGGCGATGTCGTCGAGGAACTCGCTGGTGATGTGAAACGGCCGGCCGGCGAGCTGGACTTCGACCTTGCCGTGCTGGCGGATGTCCCCGATGCGATCCCTGAAGAGATGCGTGACGTGTGCGGGATCGGACGGCGCGGCAATGGTGACGACGGCACTGGCATCCGGGATCCGCCCGGCGGCGGCGAGAATCGCGGCAGCCCCGAGGCTGTGGCCGATCAGGATCGCCGGCCCTCGGCGGGTCTCGCGAAGATGGTCGGCGGCGCGCACCAGATCGGCGACGTTGGAGGAGAAGGTCGAATTGGCGAAATCGCCTTCGCTGGAGCCTAGGCCCGTGAAGTCGAACCGCAGCACCGCGATGCCCTTCGCCGCCAGCGCGGTCGCGATGCGCTTGGCCGCCAGCACGTCCTTGCCGCAGGTGAAGCAATGGGCGAACAGCGCATAGGCCAGCGGCGTTCCCTCCGGCAAATCGAGCGCTGCCGCGAGCTGATGGCCTTCCGCGCTGGTAAACTGGAAACGTTCAGTCGGCACGGCGTTCTCCTTCTTTACCTCTTCCAACGGGAGCGGATCGATGAACTCTGGCGTTCACGTCAATCCCCCGAATACCGCTCTTCCTTCCAGGGGTCTCCGCGGTTGTGATAGCCGCGTACTTCCCAGTATCCCGGCGCATCCTCGGCGAGGAATTCGATGCTCTGCAGCCACTTCGCGCTCTTCCAGAAATACAGATGCGGCACCACGAGCCGCACCGGGCCGCCATGCTCCTGCTCCAGCGGCGCGCCGGACCAGCTATGCGCGAGCACGGCGTCCTCTGCGGCGAAATCTTCCAGCGCGAGGTTGGTGGTGTAGCCGTCGTGGGAATGCAGCACCACGAAACGTGCTTCCTCGCGCGGCCGGCAGGCGTCAAGCAGGTCGCGGGTCGAAAGTCCCTCCCATGAATTGTCGTAGCGCGACCACGTCGTCACGCAATGGATGTCGGAGGTGAATTTTGTCTGCAGCTGTGCGGTAAACTGCTTGAAATCCCAGAAGATCGGATTCTCGACCGCGCCATAGACGTCCAGCCGCCAGCGCTCCCTTGAAACATCAGGCGTCAGGCCGAGGTCGAGGGTGGGCCAATCCCGGGTCAGATGCTGTCCCGGCGGCAGGCGCTGCTCTTCGGGACGGGACGTCTTGCCGGTGAGGAAACGGCCCTCCTGTGCCCAGCGCTGCTTGCTGCGCGTCAGCTTGGAGTCCGGCGGCGGTTCGTCGGGTTCCGTCATGCTGGACCTTCGGTTCTGATGTGGTCAGAGCCTGATGTCTAGCATGGGAAGGTGCGGAGGCGAACGCCTCAGGCCGGTTTGCCGAACAGCACCGGCAGCTGCCGCGGCCCGCGCACCGTGCCCTCCGACCATTTGACCTGGCCGGCCCGGTCGAGCCTGAAGTCCGGAATGCGCTTCAGCCATTCCTCGATCGCGACCGTCATTTCCATGCGCGCGAGGTTGGATCCGACACAGCGGTGAATGCCGAGGCCGAAGGCGACGTGGCGATTCTCCTTGCGGTCGAGCACCACCTTGTCGGCATCGGGAAACACGGCCGGGTCGCGGTTGGCGGCGGGGAACGACAGCAGCACCATGTTGCCCGACTTGACCGGGCAGCCGCTGATCACGGTGTCCTTCATCACCTCACGCGCCATCGTCACCGGCGCATAGGCGCGCAGCAATTCCTCGATCGCCGTCGGCATCAGTTCCGGCTCGGCGATCAGGCGGTCGCGATCGGCAGGCGTTTTCGCCAGATGCCACAGCGAGGCGCCGATCGCGCTCCACGTGGTGTCGATGCCGGCGATCAGGAGCAGCCGCAACGAGCCCAGCACGTGTCCGTCGGACAGCGGCTGGCCAGCCTTGTCGCGGGCGTTCATCATCGTCGTGATCAGATCGTCGGTGGGGTTTTGCTTGCGCGCCTCGATATGGCCGTGGAAATAGCCGGTCATCTCGTGGACCGCGCGCATCATGGTGGCATCGTCCCTGATGCCGAGTTCGAGAATTTCGTGGATCCACTTGATGAAGAGGTCGCTGTCCTTTTCGGGGATGCCGAGCATGTGGGCGATGGCGCGCACCGGAATGTGCTTGGTATAGCGCGCCGCGGCGTCGCATTTTCCGTCCGCGATGAACTCGTCGATCAGTTCGTTGCAGATGGCACGGACCCGGGGCTCAAGTTTCTTCATGGCGTCGGGGGTGAACGGCGGCAGCAGCAACTGCTTGGCCGGCTTGTGCTCCGGCGGATCGGAGGTGATCGGCGGCGCGGTGTTGACGATCTCGGGCCGGACGTCGCGCACGATGACCCGGCGCGAGGAGAAATGCTCGGTGTCGTAGGCGATTTCCTTCACCGCCTGATAGGTGGTCGGCATGTAGCAGCCTAGAAAGCGGTCGGTATGAATCACCGGCGATGCCGTCCGTACGGTATCCCAGATCGGAAACGGATCTTCGGTCCATTGCGGATCGGTATGGTCGAAATCGTGCACCCAGTCGGTGACCGGCGGGTGATCGGCCAACGCGGGGGCGGAATCGGGAATGGCGCGGGCGGGATCGGACATCAGAAAAATCCTCCGGTTCGTTCGCATGATCCTGGATGGCGCTCAAAATCGGTCAGCACTTCAAATCGGCGTACCGGCGTGGATCATTCTTCGGTAACGTCGATCGCGACTTCCGGGCAGTTCGACCTGGCGAGCCAGGCCTTGTCCTCAAGTCCCGCGGGGACCGCGCCGTCGCCGACCTCGTGGGCATTGCCATACTCGTCGAGATCGAACAGTTCGGGCGCCAGCGCCTTGCAGCGGGCGTGGCCCTGACACTTGTCCTGGTCGACATGCACCTTGAGTTTTCCGGACATCGGTCGCTTCCTCTGGGTCACCAGCAGCCTGGCTGCGTGGATGGCGTTTCCTGGTGTTATTCTAACGGCACGGGACTTGTTGGCAGCGCCTTGAAATTATAGCCTATTACATTCGCGCCGCCCTTGTAGTGTCAAGCGAAAAGTCCGGGATTGCCGATGCCGCCTCGATTAGACCGCAAGCCTGTCAACACCTACCACCACGGCGATCTCAGGGATGCGCTGGTGCAGGCCGCGCTTGCCGAAGCGGAGCAGGGTGGTCCGGAAGCCATCAGCCTGAAGGCATTGGCGAAGCAGCTCGGCGTCTCGCAGCCGGCGCCTTACCGGCATTTTGCCGATCGCGAGGCGTTGCTGGAGGCGGTTACCGCCGAAGCCTTTCGGCAATTCAACGCCGTGCTGCGGGAAGCGGTCGGCAGGCCATCGAAGCAGTCGAAGCTGTCGCGGATCGCGCGGGCCACGCTGGATTTTGGCCTTCGGCGCAATGGAATTTACCGGTTGATGTTCGCCTCGCGCACGATGGCCGCCGTGGCGAAAGGCAGCGAACTGAGCAATGCGAAGATGGAAGCCTTCGGTCTCGTGCTGCAGGCACTGGGGGATCCCGCTCCGGGATTTCTGCGCGAACGGCATGCCCTGACCATCTGGACGGGAGTCCATGGCGTGGTGATGCTGGCCGAGCAGGGGCTGCTCACCGGCGAAGCTGCGCAGATCAGCATCGAGGAACTGGTCGAGGACCTGGTCAAGCAGACGGAGCTGGCGCTATCGGTCGCGATCAAGGCGGCCGGCGGCGGCGTACGCGCGACCGGCTAGCGTCGAAACTGCGTTCTACTTCGGCGCCCTCGGATCGATCGGCGTGGCGCCGCTGATGCCCAAAATGTCCTCCAGCACCTTTGCGCCGGCGAGCAGCTTTGCCTCGCCGCGCGGGGCTGCCACCATCTGCAGTCCGACCGGCAGGCCGGAGGCCGTAAAACCGCACGGCAGCGACAGCGCCGGGCAGCACACCAGCGTGATCGCATAGACGATGCCGAGCCATTCGACATAATTGTCGAATTTCACGCCCGCGCATTCCGCGACGTAGCGGTTCTCGACCGGAAACGGCGCGACGATGGTCGCGGGCGTCAGCAGGAGATCGTAGGTGTCGAAAAATTCCAGCGTGCGCATGGTCATCGCCACGCGCTGCGCTTCGGCGCGCTCCAGCTGCTCGACCGTCAGCTTGAGACCTTCCTCGATGTTCCAGATCACCTCGGGCTTGAGCTGGTCGCGCTTTTCGCGCAACAGCGCCGCCTTGCTCAGCGCGAAGTCGAAGGCGCGCAGCACGTGGAAGCATTCATGGGCCTCGCGCAGGTCCGGATGCGCTTCCTCGACGATGGCGCCGGCCTCGGCGAAACGCTGCGCCGCCTTGCGGGTGATGGCGGCGACCTCGGGATCGACCGGGGTGATGCCGAGGTCGGACGAATAGGCGATGCGCTGCGGCTTGTTGCCGGAGCGCGCGGCGGACAGGAACGAATTCGGCAGCACCGGCAGCGACAGCGGATCGGCCGGATGCTCGCCGCTCATGGCATCGAGCAGCAGCGCGAGATCCTCGACATTGCGGGCCATTGGGCCCTGCACCCCGAGATTGCGGTCGACCGCGGCGGCCAGCGTATGCGCGACCCGGCCGATGCTCGGCCTTAATCCGACGATGCCGCAGAAGCTCGCAGGGTTGCGCAGCGAGCCGCCCATGTCGGAGCCGTGGGCGAGCCAGGCCATGCCGGTCGCGAGCGCCACGGCGGCGCCGCCGGAGGAGCCTGCGGCGGAGCGCGAAGTATCCCAGGGATTGAGGGTGGCGCCGAACACCTCGTTAAACGTGTTGGCGCCGGCGCCGAATTCCGGGGTATTGGACTTGGCGTAGATCACCCCGCCATTGTTTTCGAGATGCTCGACCAGGATATCGGAGCGCGCGGGGACATTATTCCGGTAGATCGGCGAGCCCTGCGTGGTCAGCACGCCGGCGACATTGGTGAGATCCTTGATCGGCACCGGCATGCCCGCCAGCAGGCCGCGGCTGCCAACCGGCTTCTTCATCAGCTCTTTGGCATGAGTCCGGGCCCGATCGAAACACAGCGTCGGCAGCGCATTGACCTTGCCGTCGACCTCGGCGATCCGTTTTTCCAGCACGTCGAGCAGGTCGAGCGGGGTGACCTCACCCTTGTTGAGTTTGTCGACGACGGCGCAAGCCGTTGCCCTTACCAGCCCCTGATCAGCCACTCGCATATCTCCCGGTCATTCCGTCTAGGTCGCGGATTGCCTAGTGCTTTAAAACATTTTCCGGCAAAGTGGAAATACAGACCGGCTTTGGAGATTCCCAGCATGACGACGCCTTCCGACACGCCCGACTGGCGCAGCATGAGCCAGCAGGAGCGCGACCTCGGCCTCAACAACGGCGTTCATGTGCCCACCAGTTCCGACCTCGTCGCCGGATGGGACCGGCGGTCTCAGGAGAAGCGGGCGCAATATTCCGATCATCTCGACCTGCGCTATGGCCCGCGTGAGCGCAACCGGATCGATTTCTTCAAGGTCGGGGAGAAGGCGCCGACGCTTCTGTTTATCCACGGCGGCTATTGGCAAACCCGCGCCAAGGAAACCTTTGCGCTGTTTTCCGACGGCCCCATGGCGCACGGCATCAATGTCGCGCTGACCGGCTACACGCTGGCGCCGGACGCAACGCTCGATCAGATCGTCGGCGAAATCCACACCGGGATCGATTTCCTCGCCGCACAACTGCCCGTGCTCGGCGGCGACGGCCAGGGGATGGTGGTAGCCGGCTGGTCGGCCGGCGGCCATCTCACCTCGATGGCGCTGTCGAACCCCAACGTGCGGGCGGGGATGGCGATTTCGGGCATCTACGATCTCGAGCCGATTCGGCACAGCTACCTCAACGTCAAGCTCGGGCTCGACGAAGCGACGTCGCGCCGCAACTCACCGATGATGCAGGAAGGCGGGCCGCCTAAGCCGTTGTCGCTGGTAGCGGGCGACGCCGAGCTGCAACTATTGCGCAAGCAGACCGCGGATTTCGCCGGACACCGGGCGAAGTATGGATTGCCGGTGACGTACGAAGAAATCCCGGGCGCCAATCACTTCACCATCATGAGCGAGATGGCGTCGCCGGCGGGGCGGATCACGACGCTGATCAGGCAGTTGTTCGAGCGGACGGCGGAATGACCATCACTGGGCATGAGGCTTGTCGTCGCTGCTCGGGGGCGCACCCCGCTCCCTCATGGTGAGGAGCACGTCCGGCAGCGCTTTGCGCTGTCGGGCGCGCGTCTCGAACCATCTGGCACACTGCCTGCTGCCATCCTTCGAGACACCGCGCGAAGGGCGCGCGGCTCCTCAGGATGAGGTCGAGTATTTGGCTACGTAGCTAACCCCAGCCCGACGTATGCCCGCCATCGACGGTAAAGATCACCCCCGACGTATACCCTGAACGATCCGAGGCCAGGAACGCCATCAGGTCGCCGATCTCGCGGGCATGGGCGGGGCGGCCCAGCGGCATGCCCTTCTGCAATTCCCTGTAGCGGTTCTCGTCGCCAAGCTGGTTTTTCGCGCGCGTCTTCATCAGCGTGACGTGGCGGTCGGTACCGACAGGGCCGGGATTGATGCCGACCACACGGATATTGTCGGCAAGGCTCTTGCCGCCGAGCCCGCGGGTGAACGCCATCAGCGCCGCATTGCCGGCGCTGCCGCAGATGTAATTGGCGTCGAATTTTTCACCGGCAGCACCGATGTCGTTGACGATGACGCCATGGCCGCGCGCCTTCATCTGCGCGTAAATCGCGCGGGTGAGGTTGATGTAGCCGAACACCTTCAACTCCCAGGCATGGCGCCAGGTTGCTTCGTCGATCTTGTCGATCGAGCCGCCGGGAATATCGCCGGCATTGTTGACGAGGATGTCGATTTCGGCAGCGTCCTTTGCCAGCCCGGCGAGGTCCTGCGGATTGCGCAGGTCCACGACGTGTGCCGTAGCGTCGATTTGATGTGCCCCCCGCAGCCGCTCGGCCAGCGCCTTCAGCGCGTTGCCGCTGCGGGCGGCGAGCATGAGGTGGCAACCTTCCTCGGCAAAGGCTTCGGCGGCGGCCGCCCCGATGCCCTTTGATGCGCCCGTAATCAGGACGCGCTTGCCGCGCAAATGCAGATCCATGGGGCTTCTCTTTTGTCGGGAGGGCGTCGGAGGAGGTATCGGGTCGGTAGGGATAGTTAGGCCGCCACTCCCGAGGCGGTCAACATTGCACTGCAGCGTTGCGCCGCGGGCGAGTTTGGTTCATTGCAATCCGGTTCAATCCAACGGCGTTACCGGCGCTCCCGAACGTCTCCAAAGGCATCAAGGAAACCCCCGATGAGCAACGAAAAAAAGCAATACCGGATCGCGGTCATCCCCGGCGACGGTATCGGCAAGGAAGTGGTGCCGGAAGGACTGCGCGTGCTGGAGGTGGCTGCGAAAAAGCACGGGGTGTCCGTGCATTTCGACCATTTCGATTTTGCCTCCTGGGACTATTACGAAAAGCACGGCGAAATGATGCCGGAGGACTGGAAGGCGAAGATCGGCAAGCACGACGCGATCTATTTCGGCGCGGTGGGCTGGCCCGCGAAAATTCCCGATCACATCTCGTTGTGGGGATCGCTGATAAAATTCCGCCGGGAGTTCGACCAGTACGTCAATTTGCGCCCGGTGCGGCTGATGCCGGGGGTGCCGTCGCCGCTCGTCAATCGCAAGCCCGGCGATATCGATTTCTGGGTGGTGCGTGAAAACACCGAGGGCGAGTATTCGTCGGTCGGCGGCCGCATGTTCCCGGACACCGACCGCGAATTCGTCACCCAGCAGACCGTGATGACCCGGGTCGGGGTCGATCGAATTCTGAAGTTTGCGTTCGAGCTGGCGCAATCGCGGCCGAAGAAGCATCTGACCTCGGCGACCAAATCCAACGGCATCTCCATCACCATGCCGTATTGGGACGAACGCGTGGAGGCGATGGCGAAGAACTATCCCGGGGTGAAGTGGGACAAGTACCACATCGACATTCTCACCGCGAACTTTGTCCTGCATCCCGACTGGTTCGACGTCGTGGTCGGCTCCAACCTGTTCGGCGACATTCTCTCCGATCTCGGCCCGGCCTGCACCGGCACCATCGGCATCGCGCCGTCAGGCAACATCAACCCACCCGGCCTGTTCCCGTCGGTGTTCGAGCCGGTACACGGCTCGGCGCCCGATATCGCGGGGCAGGGCATCGCCAACCCGATCGGCATGATCTGGTCCGGCGCGATGATGCTGGAACATCTCGGCGAGAAGGCCGCCGCGGCATCGATCGTCGCCGCGATCGAGCGCACGCTCGGCGAACGCACGCTGCGCACGCGCGATCTCGGCGGCAATGCCGACACCACGGCGTGCGGCAAGGCGGTGGCTGACATGGTGGAGTAA
>NZ_JAUYAN010000286.1 GCF_030693485.1 Bradyrhizobium sp.
GATTCGTGGTCCGCGTCTGCTGGCGGTCACGGTCGATCACGGCTTGCGCGCCGCGGCCGCCGCCGAGGCGCGTGAGGTGAAGTGGCTGTCGCGCACGCTCGAAATGGAGCATCGCACGCTGCGCTGGACCGGTCCGAAGCCGGTGGCTGGATTGCCTGCCGCGGCGCGATCGGCGCGCTACCGCCTGCTGGTAAAGGCGGCGCGGCGGAGCGGCGCCACCCACATCCTCACCGCGCATACCCGTGACGATCAGGCCGAAACGCTGCTGATGCGCCTGCTGCGCGGCAGCGGCATTGCCGGCCTCGGGGCCATGGCGCGGCAATCCGAGCGCGACGGCGTGTGGCTGGCGCGCCCCTTTCTGAACGTTTCGAAATCGCAGCTGATCGCGACGCTCGAGAAGGCGAAGATCGGCTTTGCCGACGATCCGACCAACCGCGATCCCCATTTTACCCGCCCGCGGCTGCGCGCCCTGATGCCCGCGCTTGCCGCCGAGGGCGGCGATCCGCGCAATCGGGCCCGGCGGGCCGCGCGGCTGGCCCGGGCCAACGCCGCGCTGGAGGTGCTGACCGATGGCGCCGAGCGCTACCTCGCGCTGAAGGATCGCGGCGCCCCGCGTTTCCCGTTCGATGGCGAGGCCGGATCGTTCGGCGTCCATTCCTTTGATGCCCAAGTCTTTGCCACCTTGCCTGAAGAAATCCGGGTTCGGC
The DNA here is from genome assembly GCF_030693485.1 of Bradyrhizobium sp. Taxonomy (GTDB): domain Bacteria; phylum Pseudomonadota; class Alphaproteobacteria; order Rhizobiales; family Xanthobacteraceae; genus Bradyrhizobium. Next base: position 708 of record NZ_JAUYAN010000286.1, read on the forward strand.
TGCTGAAGCGTGCGATCGACCGGTTCGGTCATGAGGGACCGGCGGAACTCGGCAAGGTCGAAGCCCTGCTGGCGGCATTGGACCGGGCGGCCGCTGAAATGGCCGGAAGACGCCGGCCAGGGCTCGATCAGCCGGGACTGAAGCAAACAAGGCTGAAACAGACCCTCGCCGGTGCGCTGGTCAGCCTGATCGGCGGCCGGATTCGCGTCGAACCGGCGCCGCCGCGTCGTCGCCGGACGGAATGACGTCCGGGCCGAACACATGCCGGTGGTCCCAAGGTTCCGATCGAGTCTTAACCACCTCGGAAAACACCGGTTTCACCGCCATTATTTCAGCGGGAATCCGGCTAACATGCGTTAAATAGTCCTGTCTGGTTCCCTTGGCATCGACCGGGGCGACACCTAGATTGGTATGCAGCGGACCGGGGGATTCCCGGGTGCCGGCCTCAAGAACACTACCCAAGGACATAAGGCCGCGATCCGCGCGACCACGAAGGAAGATCGATGAACGCCAATCTGCGCAATTTCGCCCTCTGGGTAATTATTGTTTTGCTATTGTTGGCGCTGTTTACGCTCTTCCAGAACCCTGGCCAGCGGACGGCCTCGCAGGACATCTCGTTCTCGCAGCTGTTGGCCGAAGTCGATCAGAACAAGGTTCGCGACGTCGTCATCCAGGGGCCGGAAATCCACGGCACCTTCACCAACGGCTCGAGTTTCCAGACCTACGCGCCGAACGACCCGACGCTGGTCAAGCGACTCTATGAAGGCAAGGTCGCGATCACCGCGAAGCCGCCGGGCGACAACGTGCCGTGGTTCGTGTCGCTGCTGGTCTCCTGGCTGCCGTTCATCGCGCTGATCGGCGTGTGGGTCTTCCTGTCGCGGCAGATGCAGGGCGGCGCCGGCAAGGCGATGGGCTTCGGCAAGTCGCGCGCCAAGATGCTGACCGAGGCGCATGGCCGCGTCACCTTCGAGGACGTCGCCGGCGTCGACGAGGCCAAGCAGGACCTGCAGGAGATCGTCGAATTCCTGCGCGATCCCGGAAAATATCAACGGCTGGGTGGACGAATTCCGCGCGGCGTGCTGTTGGTCGGCCCTCCCGGCACCGGCAAGACGCTGATCGCGCGCGCGGTGGCGGGCGAAGCCAACGTGCCGTTCTTCACGATCTCGGGCTCGGACTTCGTCGAAATGTTCGTCGGCGTCGGCGCCTCTCGCGTCCGTGACATGTTCGAACAAGCCAAGAAGAACGCGCCCTGCATCATCTTCATCGACGAAATCGACGCGGTCGGTCGCCATCGCGGCGCCGGTCTCGGCGGCGGCAATGACGAGCGCGAGCAGACCCTGAACCAGTTGCTGGTCGAGATGGACGGCTTCGAAGCCAATGAGGGCGTGATCCTGATTGCCGCGACCAACCGCCCTGACGTGCTCGATCCCGCGCTGCTGCGCCCGGGCCGCTTCGACCGCCAGGTGGTGGTGCCGAATCCGGATGTCGTCGGCCGCGAACAGATCCTCAAGGTTCACGTCCGCAAGGTGCCGCTGGCGCCGGATATCAACCTGAAGACCATCGCCCGCGGCACGCCCGGCTTCTCCGGCGCCGACCTGATGAACCTGGTTAACGAAGCCGCCCTGACCGCCGCGCGCCGCAACAAGCGCATGGTGACCCAGGCCGAGTTCGAAGAGGCCAAGGACAAGGTCATGATGGGCGCCGAGCGCAAGTCGCTGGTGATGACCGAAGAAGAGAAGATGCTGACTGCCTATCACGAGGGCGGTCACGCCATCGTCGGCCTCAACGTGATTGCGACCGATCCGATCCACAAGGCCACGATCATTCCGCGCGGCCGTGCGCTCGGCATGGTGATGCAGCTGCCCGAGCGCGACAAGCTGTCGATGTCGCTCGAGCAGATGACCTCGCGGCTGGCCATCATGATGGGCGGACGCGTGGCGGAAGAACTGATCTTCGGCCGCGAGAAGGTCACGTCAGGCGCTTCGTCCGACATCGAGCAGGCCACAAGGCTGGCACGGATGATGGTGACGCGCTGGGGGCTTTCGGAAGAACTCGGCACCGTGTCCTATGGCGAAAACCAGGACGAGGTGTTCCTGGGCATGTCGGTGTCGCGGACCCAGAACGCTTCGGAAGCCACGGTTCAGAAGATCGACACCGAGATCCGGCGCTTTGTCGAAGAGGGCTACAAGGAAGCGACCCGCATTCTCACCGAGAAGCGCGCCGACCTCGAAACCCTGGCCAAGGGCCTGCTCGAATTCGAAACCCTGAGCGGTGACGAGATTCAGGACCTGCTCCAGGGCAAGAAGCCGAACCGCGAGTCGGTGCTGGAGCCGACCACGCCCCGCACCTCGGCGGTGCCGCCGGCCGGCAAACCGCGCCCGCGTCCCGATCCGGATGCCGGTCTGGAGCCGCAGCCGCAGGCGTAAAGCGACATACCATTGCTTCAGAAAACGCGGCGGCGACGCCGCGTTTTTTGTTGGTGTGCCGCCGCCAGCCAAAGCCTTAAGATTTCTTAAGGGCTGCCAGCCTATGGTTCAGGGGCGCGCGTTTCCCGCGAGGCTGCGGCGTGCGCCAGGGATTTCGCATGGCCACGTCCGCATCCGCCCCGACCATATCAGGCGCGCCGAGCGCAATTCCCCCGGCGCTGCTGAACGTCTGCTTCGTGCTGTGCTGCATCAACATCTCGTATTTCCCGGCGGCGTATTTCTCGCAATGGTGGATCTACGATCCGACCGGGCTGGGGATCCCGACTGATTTCGTCAATGTCTGGGCCGCGGGCCGGCTGGTGCTCGATGGCGTTCCGGCGCAGGCCTACGACTGGGATATCCAGAAGCAGGTCGAGGTCGCGCTGCTCGGTCAGGATTTTATCGGCTATTTCGCCTGGCACTACCCGCCGCCGTTCCTGTTTGTGGCGTCGCTGCTGGCGCAGTTCCCTTATACGGTGGCGTTCATCGGCTGGGTCTCGGTCAGTTTCCTGCCCTATCTCGCGGTGATGCGCGCGATCGTCGGGCGCAGTTTTGGCCTGATGCTGGCGATCGGCTTTCCGATGGTGTTCAACAATACGCTGGTCGGGCAGAACGGTTTTCTGACCGCGGCCCTGATCGGCGGCACGCTGTATCTGATGCCGGTTCGGCCGGTGCTCGCCGGAATCTGCCTGGGGCTGTTGAGCTACAAGCCGCAATACGGCCTGTTGTTTCCGCTGGTGCTGATCGCGGCCTCGCAGTGGACGGTGTTCTTCAGCGCGGGCGCAACGGCGGCGGCGATCGCTTTCGCGTCCTGGCTCGCCTTCGGTACCGAGAGCTGGCAGGCTTTCTTCCACTGGATGCCGACCTTCTCGCAGGCCTTCCTGACCGAGGGCAAGGCGACGTGGTGGAAGCTGCAGAGCCTGTTCTCGCTGGTCCGCTATTTCGGCGGCAGCGAATCGATGGCCTGGGGTTTCCATTGGGTATTGACCGCCTCGGTCGCGACCGGACTCGTGGTGATGTGGCGCAGCCGCGTCAGCTATTCGGTGAAGGCCGCGGCGCTCGCGGCCGGCACGCTGCTGACCACGCCCTATCTGTTCATGTACGACATGATGGTGCTGGCGATCCCGGTCGCCTTCCTGGTCCGCATCGGGCTCGCCAGCGGTTTCCGGCCTTACGAGCTGCCGGCGCTGGGATGCGCGCTGGCGTTGATCGTGAGCTTCGTCTTCACCGGAATTCCGGTCGGGCTCGGCGCTACCCTGATCGTCGCAGGCCTCGTCCTGCGCCGCGCCGGCCCTTGGTGGCGGCGCGAACCGGCGCCGTCGATGATGGCCGCCGCCGGAGCCTGACGCGCCGCTTCTGAATCGCGATATTGCGTCTTGTCATCAGGCCTGAATAAGTGTTCAGTTCTTGAGAGCGATCTGGATCAGTTCGCTCAAAACAACTGAGGGCGCACGCATTCTGGACCGGGCCCGGTTCAGCCGGAATGGCGTGCCGGGACGGGAGGGCGCCATGGTCTATCGGCGAACCCATCAGGTGGTGAAGCGGCTGGCGGCGCGGCGCAGCGCCATTCTGGCGGCGGCCCGGGATGCCGCCGCCGAGGGCGGCATGGTCGCGGTGCAGATCGCACCCGTGGCGATCCGTGCCAATGTCGCCGCCGGCACCGTCTATCGCTATTTTCCCTCCAAGGCCGATCTGATTTCCGAACTGATCGCCGACGTCTCGCGCGACGAACTGGCGGCAATCCGCCGCGCCGCGGATGCCGCACCCGGGCCATCCTCGGCACTGGCGGCCGCCGTCACCACGGTGGCGGTGCATGTGCTGTCGCAGCGCAAGCTCGCCTGGGGCATCCTGGCCGAGCCGGTCGATGTCGACGTCACCGCCTCCCGGCTGGCCAGCCGGCGCGAGATCGCCGGCGAGATCGCAGGGCGGATCGACGCCGCGGTTCGCGCCGGGCATCTGCCGGCGCAAGACACGGCATTGGCCGCCTCGGCGCTGCTTGGCGCCCTGCATGAATCGCTGGTCGGGCCGCTGGCGCCCGACAACACGGAGGATTCCGGGAAACTGCGTGACGCCGTTCAAACCGTGACGCTGCTCGCGCTGCGCGCCGTCGGCGTGATGGATGCCCGCGCCCGCGGCCTCGTGGTGCAGGCGGTGCTGCCGGGCAAGACGCTGGTCGGCGCGTAGAGCTTCCGCCACGCGGCGATAGGTCCCGCGGACCCAGCGACGACTCTGCCGTGCTC
>NZ_JAUYAN010000055.1 GCF_030693485.1 Bradyrhizobium sp.
CATAGGGTACCTTGGGCGCGGAGCGCGTGTAACCGAGCAGCTTCCAGACTGGCTCGCCGCGCACGCGGCCGAGCAGGTCCCACATCGCCATCTCGACGCCGGACATGGTATGGGCCGCTTGCAGCAGGTCCATGCTGTCATAGGCAACCTGGCTGGACATGCGCGCGATGTCGTCAGGCCCGTTCAACGTCTGGCCGAGGATGGAATCACCGACCGGCCGGCACACGCCGTGCGACAGTGGGCACACGAACGCAGCGATTGACGGCAGCGGTGCCGCTTCACACTCCCCCCAGCCTTCATGCCCGCCCGAACGAACGCGCACGAGCAGCGCATCCTGGCTGCCGTCCGCCTCGGTTGTCACGACCGGCATGGACGCGTAGAAAAAGTCGACTGCTTCGATCTTCATGGGTCTTGTCTCTCTGTCGGGCGCTTCGCTACTGCGGGAAGACAAGGCCCACCCCGGCGTCAAAACGCGTGCGTGAATCGGCGTCCACTCCTGGCCCCCTGCCTGACCAGATACAAAACATTATATTGCCTCGGCGCGCGCCTTCCGCCGAGCGAAAACTGCAATGCAGCCGAATTGCCTCTGGCTACGGCAGAGTCGGGTCACAAGGGGAAATAAGCCGGAATCAGACCAGGTCTGCTTTGCACCCAGCAAATGACATGGCGCGCGTTCACCTCATCGGTTACGATATCAAAAGCCCAATGCGGCGACAAATGTCCGCCAGTCATGAAGATCAAAATTGGAGAGCCCGCGGTCCTTAGGGTGGCGCGCGTGTCATGCGTCCGCGCGGTAAAATTACGCGTCAACGTGCAGGAGCCGCGATACCGTAACCATAAAGAAGCCAATGCGCGAGCAGCCGGGACGGCTCGGTCGGAACGAAAAGTAGACCGGCGATCAGAAAGAACGGCAGGTTTTCGAGGTCATACAACTGAACCTCGGCTAATCCGCTCGACACGTTCGTTGGGCTCAAGCTGCTTCGGATCGGGTGGCGAACCCGGGTTTTGCAGACTTGAATTGTCCAGATTTCATTCCTCGACGCGATTTCAAGTTCGAGCCGATACCCAAATCACCGGAACCAACCGCCATATTGGCGGTTTTCCGTTTTTGGAGGCAAATCCGATGCAGGACACCCGAAACCGCGTACCCGCCAATACCAGCGACGAGATCAACCGAAAAATCCGCGAGGAAACGGATGCGCGTGTCCGATATTATCAACAGCATAAAGACGGTATCCGATCTCGGCTCCGCGAGCTTGATGAAGAGTGGGACATTGAAAGAGCCATTGAGTGCAATGCCTCCGCGCTCGCCTTCACAGGCGTCGTCCTGGGAGCCACAGGCGATAAAAGGTGGCTCCTTCTGCCAGCGATGGTGACGGCCTTTCTATTCCAACACTCTATTCAAGGATGGTGCCCGCCGGTGCCTATCCTTCGACGCATGGGCTTCCGAACTGCTTCTGAGATAGAGCAAGAGCGGCAAGCACTTAAAGCTATCCGCGGAGATTTTGCTGGTATTTCCGCCAATAATGCCGACTCAATCCTCAGTGCAGTGCGGGCATGACGCGAACCTGCAGATTGACGTCGGTGCAGACAGATTAGGGCCCAGACTCATTAAATCCACCATACCAGAGCTGCGGCGAGGCAGACAGAAGCGAGGTAGTTTCGCGCCAGCCTGTCGTAGCGGGTTGCGATGCGGCGGTAGTCCTTCAGCCTGTTGAAGGCACTCTCGATGCGCCAGCGTAGTTTGTAGAGGCGCTTTGAGAAGCTGTACGGTTGCTTGCGATTGCTGCGGTTGGGGATGACGGGCATGGTTCCGCGTTCATCCAGATCCTCGCGCAATTCGGCGCTGTCGTAAGCCTTGTCGCCGAGCATACGCTTCGACGGCTTGACCCTGCGGATCAGGCGTTCTGCGACCGGACAGTCGTGGGCTTCACCTCCGGTCAACAGAATGGCAATCAGGCGCCCCTTAGCATCTGCGAGTGCGTGGATCTTCGTGTTGCGCCCTCCTCGCGAGCGGCCAACAGCCTGTTTCTGCTCCCCCCTTTTCCGCCCGATGCCGAGCGATGGGCTTTGACGTGGGTGGAGTCGATCATCTGCGTGTCCGTCGATCGGCCATAGCGGGCGAGCTCCCGGAACAGGTTTTCCCATATGCCACGCCGCGCCCACCGAGCGAAGCGATTGTAGATCGTCGTAGGAGGCCCGTAGGCTTCGGGACAATCGGACCAGCGGCAGCCGCTTTTCAGCACGTGTATGATGCCGCTGATGATGCGGCGATCGTCCTGTCGCTCGACACCACGCACATCGGTTGGCAAGTGAGGTTCGATCCGCTGCCACTGCTCGTCGCTCAGCCAAAACAAATTCCTGCTCACGATCCCAATCCTTCCTTAAGAGAATCAGTATCGTATTGTCACAGCACAAAAATTAATGAGTTCTCACCCTAGTGCTGGGCATTTGCAAATGTCCCCTATGCAAACTGTCGACACCGGAATCGGTTTCAGTTCGCGGCAGACAGTGGTGGAACGTACAAGCCGGGTGCCGTCCTGAGCGGAATGTCGCCTAAGCATGAATGAATCTGTTTCGCAAATGGCGCGGCAACGGTCACGCCACATAGGCTAAAGTCGCAGGGCGCAGGGTAGCCAAGAATAGAACAAGGAAATCGTTACGATGCCCGGAATAGCCGAACGAAATAACGTGCACGTTCGCGGAACCGGCGAGACGGCTATGATGTTCGCCCACGGCTTTGGCTGCGATCAAAACATGTGGCGCTTCGTCGCGCCCGCCTTCGAGGAACAGTTCCGCACGGTGCTGTTCGATCACGTCGGCGCTGGTGGCTCCGATCCGCGTGCTTACGATAAGAACAAATACTCCAGTCTTGCCGGCTATGCCGACGACGTTGTCGAGATCGGTCGCGAGCTTGACTTGACCGATGCTGTCTTTGTCGGTCATTCCGTCAGCAGCATGATCGGGGTCCTTGCTGCGGAAAGAGCCCCTGGCATGTTCGGCAAGCTGGTGCTTGTCGGCCCCTCCCCTCGCTACATTGACGATGAGGGATACAGGGGCGGCTTCACTCCCGAGCAAATCGAAGAGTTGCTGCAATTTCTCGACTCCAATCACATGGGTTGGTCGACACAGATGGCCCCCGTGATCATGGGCAACCCCGACAGACCGGAGCTAGGGCAGGAGCTGACCAACAGCTTCTGTCGAACCGATCCAGAGATTGCCAAAGCCTTCGCCCGCGTGACGTTTACCTCGGACAACCGCAGCGACCTCACGCGACTGGCCGTGCCGGCTCTTGTCCTCCAGTGCAGCGATGATATCATCGCGGGCAAGGAGGTCGGCGACTTCGTCAGTCGCACCATTCCCGATTGCCGCATGATCGTTCTCAATGCGACCGGTCATTGTCCCAATCTCAGCGCGCCCGAAGAAGTCATCTCGGCGATGCGAACATTCGTGTGAAAGTGCGTGGAAGGTACACACCTCGACTTTCAAGACATGATCGAGAACGCCCCTTGTGGTTATATCTCGCTGCTGCCTGATGGCCGCATTGGACACGTAAATCGCACCTTTCTGGGATGGTCTGGTCATGCAACTGGCCAGATGGTCGGAAAGCGTCTCAGCGACTTCCTGACGATAGCCGGGCGTATATATTACGAAACGCACATAGCACCGCTGCTGCGAAAGCAGGCGGCCTTCGAAGAGGTCGCGATCGACGCGGTAAAGGCCGATGGGCAGCCGCTGCCCCTTATCGCGAACGTGGCCGAGCGGCGCGACCGTGACGGCAAGCCCCTGTCCATCCGTTTGGCTCTTATCAAAGCGACCGATCGTCGGCGGTATGAGCAGGAATTGCTCGGTGCCCGGGAACTGGCGAAGGCGGCTGAAAAGGCCGCCGAGGAGAAGCTCCAGCGCGAGCAGGAAGCGTCCGAACTGCGAGAGCAGTTCATCGCAGTGCTCGGGCATGATCTTCGTAACCCGCTGGCCTCTATCAGCGCGGGAGCCAGGCTCCTCGACAGGACCGTGCAGTCTGAAAAGGAGCGCCAGATCATTGCCATGATGCAGACGACCGTCACGCGGATGGCTGGGCTGATCGACAATGTCCTCGACCTTGCCCGCGGCCGCCTGCGGGGCGGCATCGGCCTCGATCGCGACGCCAACCAGCTTCTTGAACCTGCTCTCGGGGGAGTTGTCGATGAGCTCAGGCTGGCTTCCCCCGGCCGCGTCATTGAAACCGAGTTCCAGCTCGATCGTCCCGTGAATTGCGACCCAGCGCGGCTTGCCCAAATGCTTTCCAATCTGGTCGGCAACGCGCTGATGCACGGGAACTCCAGCAAGCCAGTGATCGTTCACGCCAATACCCGGGAAGGACGATTCGAGCTCTGGGTCTCCAACTCGGGGCAGCCCATTCCAGCGGTGGCGATGGGCAGACTGTTCGAGCCTTTCTTCCGGGGCAACGCGCATGCGAGCCGGCAAGGGCTTGGATTGGGACTGTACATCTCATCGCAGATCGCCAAGGCCCATGGAGGGCGCTTAACCGTCTCTTCCACCTCGGAAGAAACACGGTTCACTTTTGAGATGCCTCTTGCGTAACCACGTGACGAAACAGGCCAAAACCCCAAGTGCGCGCGGGAACAGATTGGCAATTCAGATCGGCGGCTACTTGGCGATACGGAGCTTGGATAGCTACGCGCCGATGGTATCGAAGGCGGACATGATCTGTGTGGAGGACGTCACCATGAAGAA
>NZ_JAUYAN010000060.1 GCF_030693485.1 Bradyrhizobium sp.
GGTGGTCGCCTTGCCGTCATTGACCTCCTGGGTCCATTTCTCCAGCGGCATCTTGATCCCGAACGCCTTGTCGATCGCGAACGCGATGTCGAGAAAATCGAGGCTGTCGATGCCCAGATCGTCGATGGCGTGGCTCTCCGGCGTGATCGTGTCGCGCGGGATGTCGCAGGTTTCGGCGATAATCGTGGCGATCTGATCGAATGTAGAAGACATCATTAAGCCTTTGACATATTGGAGGTAAATCCGATGGCGGCACGGATTCAGGGCGCGGCGCTCCGGAATGCCTCAGCCCCCGGCCGGAGTTGAGTGCCCGTATAACGGAGCGAGGCCCTGAGTTCAATGGAGGCGGGCCGCGGGGGAAGCCGGATTCCCCGGCAAAGCGGCCGGATTCGCCCGAAAATCCCTCGCGTTTTCGAGCGAAGGCCCGCCCGCGGGCGATCCGGGACGGATACCCGGTTTGCGTAAGGAAAACCTGTCAAAACAAGCGACTGCGGCCGGGTCCTGATTCAGGAACCGAACAGGCTGATGCTGCGCGGCGTCGAAATCTGGGCGCAGTCGCGCCGTCCCATCAGCACGCAATCCTGGGTCTTGCGCAGGTCCGCGATGCTGATCGCCAGCCAAATGCCGATCGCCGTCAGCGCCACGGTGAAGGCGAGGGCGGCGACGTTCGCCAGCATGCGATGCCGGAACTCGCCGGGTTCCTCGGGGGCACGCTCGAATCGCGAGAGATCGGCAGACGGTTGCTGGTCCAGTTCCCGCGGGCCCGGCGGATGCGCCATGGTGCGCGGCCGGAATTTGAGCACGCGATGCTCGTCATCCGATGCGATGGGCTGTTGGGTTTTCACTGTTGCCAGCTCCGGAAATTTCCAAACCCGTTTAGCACGCTGGCGATGCGTCTCCCAGAAAATGTTGGCGGAGGATGCGCTGGCGCGGGGCCTCATTTCGGCAGCCGCCCCATCAGATAAAACTCGTCGTTCGGGCGCATCGCGGTGACGTTCGCCATCCGGTTCGACAGCGCAAAGAACGCGGAGATCGCCGCGATATCCCAGATGTCGTCGTCGGAAAAACCGTGGCCGGCGAGGCTGACAAAATCAGCTTCCGCAACCAGTTGCGCCTCGGCGCTCACCTTCATCGCGAAGTCGAGCATGGCGCGCTGCCGCGGCGTGATATCCGCCTTGCGGTAGTTGGCCGCGATCTGGTCGGCGATCTGCGGGTTTTTGGCGCGAATGCGCAGGATCGCGCCATGCGCGATCACGCAATACTGGCACTGGTTGGCGCTCGACGTCGCCACCACGATCATCTCGCGCTCGGCCTTGGAGAGGCCGCTGTCCTTCTCCATCAGCGCATCGTGATAGGCAAAGAACGCCCGGAATTCATCCGGCCGGTACGCCAGCGTCAAAAACACGTTCGGCACGAAGCCGGATTTCTCCTGTACGCCAAGCAGGCGGGTGCGGATATCGTCGGGCAGGGTGTCGATGGCGGGGGCGGGGAAGCGTTTTGGGGCGGGCTGGGTCATGGACGGTTCCGGCTGGGCCGCGAGATGCGGTTGGCGGGAACCATAAGGCATGGTTGGGGCGGCGCAAGGCGGGCTGGCGTCAGAGGCAGCTACCACCAAGGTCGAAATCGAACGACCGCAGTTTAATGGTTGCTACGGCTCTGGAGCAGATCGCTCTTTTGCGTCAGCGCAGCGGCTTCTTCAGCAGCGAGAAGCGGTCAGGATCCAGCCCCATCGACGGCTGCAACATCGGCGCTTCCATGGTGCGTGGTTCCATGGTGCGCGGTTCCAGCGAGCGGGCGGCGGGACGCTCGTTGATGGCGGGATCGTTGGGAACGTCGCGATGCGAGGTGGCGCCGCGCCAGCGTTCCAGCACCGCGCCGACGAAGTGCATGTCGTGGCCGGCGGCGGCAGAGGGCACCGTCGAGATGGTGGCTTCGCTGCGCGGCAATTGATGCAGCGGCACTTCCTTGAAGCGCAACCGCGTCGGAAGTGCCACGCCCTCGCCAAAGGCCAGCACTTCGCGGGTGCCGAGCGACGGCACGAACGACAGCAAATTGGCGGCGGCGTCCGAGACCGCCGAGCGCAGCAGCGCCTGGTCGCGGTCGTTGGCCAGCCGCATCGCGAACAGCGTGTTGCACTGGGAAATGATGGTGGCGTCGAGTTCTGCGGGGCGCTGCGTCACGAGGCCGAGATAGACGCCGTATTTGCGGCCTTCCTTGGCGATGCGGCTGACCGCCTTGCGGGTCGGGCCGAAGCCGATGTTGCGGTCGGCGGACGCATAGCGGTGCGCCTCTTCGCAGACGAACAACAGCGGCGAGACGCCGTCGCTCCACAGCCCGAAATCGAACGCCATGCGGCACAGCACCGACACCACGCTGTCGACGACTTCGGCCGGAAAACCGGCGAGCTGCATGATGGTCATCGGCCGGCCGTTGGCCGGCAGCCGGAACAGATGGCTGATCACTTCCGCCATGGTGTCGCCGCCGACATTGGCGTTGTCGAACATGAAGGCGTAGCGCGGATCGTTGCGCACGGTCTCGATCCGCGAAATCAGCTTGTGATAGAGGATGCGCGACGAGCGGTTCTCGAGCTTGCCCATGCGCTCGTCGATCATCGAGATCAGGTCGACCAGCCGGTAGGGCACCGGCGTGTCCACGGTGTAGCCGATGGTCTTGGGATCGATCCGCTTCAGCCCGACCCGGTCCGAATTCTGGTATTGCGTATAGATGCCCCTCGCCATCGGAATCACCTCGGCGAGGATGTCGAGTTCCTCCGGCACCCCGGGACGGCCGGCAAACAGCACGTCGACGATCTCTTCGAAATTGAACAGCCAGAACGGCAGCTTCAGATTGCGCGGATTGAGCACCAGCGCGCGGTCGCCGAAGCAGCGGCCATATTCGTTGTGAACGTCGAGCAGGAAGACCCGCAGATTGGGC
>NZ_JAUYAN010000068.1 GCF_030693485.1 Bradyrhizobium sp.
ACGCCGCGCTCCACGAAGGTGACGGTCGAACCGCGCGCTCCGGTATCGAGCACCGGCACGTTCTTGAAGATGTCGCCGACGAACTGCCTCGCCTTGTCATTGGCACCGAATTTCTTCAGCGCGTAGCCCCATGCGGCCAGATAGTTCCAGCGCGCGCCGCCCGAGGTTTTGGGGTTCGGTGTGATCACCTTGACGCCGGGCTTGATCAGATCTTCCCAATCCTTGATGCCCTTGGGATTGCCCTTGCGCACCAGGAAAACGATCGTCGAGGTGTAGGGCGACGCGTTCTGCGGCAGGCGTTTCTGCCAGTCGGCCGGAAGCAAGCCCTTGGCCGCGATGGCGTCGATATCATAGGCCAGTGCGATGCTGACGACGTCGGCCTGCAGGCCGTCGATCACGGCGCGCGCCTGCGAGCCGGAGCCGCCATGCGACTGCTTGATCTCGATGCTCTTGCCGGTTTCCCTCTGATAGGCGCTCGCGAACGCCTTGTTGAACTCCGCATAGAGTTCGCGCGTCGGATCGTAGGACACGTTGAGCAGCGACACATCGGCGGCCAGCGCAGAACCGGCCCAGAGCAATCCCGCAACGAGGGGCAGAATACGACGGACCATCCCGATCTCCATTCGCAGCGACGACAGCATCGTCATCGAAATCACGCGCACATAACTCGCGATGAATGGCCCCAAGTCAACGAAACCGCATTTCAATGTTTGCGGCGTTATAGCGTCATTGTCCTATGAAGTCGTGGGCGTATGGATGCCGCATTCTGTCTTGGCCCTGCCGCGCCAGCGGCCGGCACGCGCATCCTCGTCCGTCGAGGTCCGGCTGCTGCAGGGCATGCATCCGACCGAGAGATAGCCCGACGCCGTGAGCGGATGCGGCGGCAGCTTTGCAAGCCGGTAGATCGCCTCGATCGCCTCGCGCGAGACGTTGGCGAACGGATTGAACTTCAGTCTGCTACCGTCATCCTCGACCACGGCAATATCGGCGCGCAGCCCGCCCTGAAAGCGCTTGCGCCCGTTGATCCATGCCGAGAATGACGCCAGTGCGCGGGCCAGCGGCTCCACCTTGCGGATCCGGCAGCAGGCGTCGGGATCGGAGAACCACAATTCTCGATCGGGATCATCGCGCGACAGCGTCGCTTCCAATGGCTTGATCGAACGGACATCAAGCAGGCCCAATGTCGCGATCAGCGTGTCGCGATAGGCCAGCGTCTCCTCGAACAACCATCCGGTATCGAGAAACACCACGGGAATCGCCGGATCGACGTCGGCCATCACCTTGAGCAGCGCCGCCGATTCGGTGCCGAACGACGAGACAACGGCGAGGCGCTCGCGGCCGACGGTCTGCAGCGCCGCCGTGATCACTTCGGCGGTCGATGCGTTGCGCAACGCCAGATCAAGTTCCAGCGCCGGCGGCAGTTCGCGCGCCACCGGCGCCGGCAGGACCTGATCCGCGAGCGCGTTCATGGGCCGGCACTCTCGGAATGGCGCAGTTGCATGCGCCGGTGCAGCGCCGTGATGCGGCCGTCGCCGGTCGGCTGATAGAACACCGAATAACGCTTGACCGTGGCGGCAAACGCTTCCGCATCGGCTTCCTTGTTGACCTGGAAGGCGTCGAAGCCGGCACGCAGCATGAATACGAACTGGTCGCGCAGCACCTGTCCGGTGGCGCGCAACTCGCCGCGATAGCCATGCCGTTCCCGCAACACGCGGGCCTGACTGTAGGCGCGGCCGTCGCGGAAACTCGGAAACACCAGCGCGACAAAGGCAAGCCGGTCGAGCCAGGGCACGAGATCGTCGATATCGCGGTTGTTAGGCCAGATTACGCCGGTCTTGCCGGCCCGGCCCGACAACGCCTCCGCATCGCCGAGAAAACGCCCGGCTGAAATCAGTATCCCGCCATCGCCGGGAATTTCGGCGTCGTCGGCCACATGGACGAATACGTCGGTGGCGATTTTTCCGCCCTTAACGAGTGGCATAGACCCGCTCCCTGAAAGGTTCGACGCCCAGCCGCTTCACCGCGTCGACGAAAAGCTCGTCGGGACGCGCACGCAGCGCGAGATAGGCTTCGACGATATCCTCGATCACGTCGGCGACGTCGCCATAGGGCACAGCGGGCCCGATCAGCGTTCCGACCTCGGCCTTCTCGTCGGCGCGGCCGCCGATCGTGATCTGGTAGAATTCCTCGCCGTTCTTCTCGACGCCGAGAATACCGATATGGCCGACGTGATGATGGCCGCAGGCATTGATGCAGCCGGAGATATTGATGTGCAGCCGCCCTATCAGATTGGCGGTGTCGTGATTGGCAAAGCGCCGGGTCAATTCCTGCGCGATCGGGATCGAGCGGGCGTTGGCGAGCGAACAGTAATCCAGCCCCGGGCAGGCGATGATGTCGGTGACCAGATTGACGTTCGGCGTCGCGGCGCCGATCTTGTCCAGCGCCTTCCAGAGCGCCGGCAAATCGCGCCGGGCGACATGGGGCAGCGCGAGGTTCTGCTCGTGGCCGACGCGGATCTCACCGAAGGAATATTTGTCGGCGAGATCGGCGATGGCGTCCATCTGATCGGCGGTGGCGTCGCCGGGCGGACCGCCCACCGGCTTCAGCGACAACACGGCGATGGCGTAGCCCGGCACCTTGTGCGGGAAGGTGGCGTTCTTGCGCCATGCCTCGAAATGCGGATCATGCGCCGCCTTCTTCAGCTCGTCCGGCATGTGCGGCAGCTTTTCGTAAGCCGGATAGCTGAAGCGCGAGCGGATGTCCTCGATCACGGCATCGTCGATCGCCAATGCGCTGTCGCGCATCTGCAGCCATTCTTCCTCGACTTCCCTGGCGAACTTCTCGATGCCGAGTTCGTGGACCAGGATCTTGATACGCGCCTTGTATATGTTGTCGCGGCGGCCATACTGGTTGTAGACGCGCAGGATCGCCTCGACATAGCTCAGCAGATCATGGCCGTGCACGAAAGGCTTTATGGTTTTGCCGATGAAGGGGGTGCGGCCGAGGCCGCCGCCCACCAGCACTTCGAAGCCGGTTTCGCCGGCGGCGTTCTTGTAAAGCCTGAGGCCAATATCGTGCACCTTGATCGCCGCGCGGTCGTGATCGGACGCGGTGATCGCGAATTTGAACTTGCGCGGCAGGAAGGAGAACTCCGGATGCAGCGTGGTGTACTGCCGCAGCAGTTCGGACCAGATCCGGGGATCCTCGATCTCGCCCGGTGCGACCCCGGCCCATTGATCCGACGTGACGTTGCGCGTGTTGTTGCCCGAGGTCTGCATGGCGTGAATGCCGACGTCGGCGAGATCGGCCAGCGCATCCGGCAGTTCGGCGAGCTTGATCCAGTTGAACTGGATGTTCTGCCGGGTGGTGAAGTGGCCGTAGCCGCGATCATATTTGCGCGCGACATGGGCCAGCCGCCGCAATTGCTCCGACGACAGCGTACCGTAGGGAATCGCCACGCGGAACATATAGGCGTGCAATTGCAGATAGACGCCGTTTTGCAGCCGCAGCATCTTGAATTCGTCCTCGGAGAGTTCGCCGGACAACCGGCGCTTCACCTGATCGCGAAATTCCTCAACGCGTTCGTTGATAATGGTGCGGTCGAGCTCGTCATATGCATACATGGCGGATGCCTTACGCCGAGACCGGAAGGTCGATGGTGACCCCCGCCGAGCGGATGTGTTCGCGCAGATTGCCGGGCGTGATCTTGTCGGAGTCCTTGAGGTCGACCGGCGCGATATAGGCGCCGATCGCACCGACATCGTCGGCGACCGATTCGGCCAGCAGCGCCCGGGCCTCGTCGGCGGTGCGGACGATCGCGGCGTCCGACAATTCGGTCGTCCAGCCCTTGGCGGCCGTCCGCCAGATCACGATGCCATCCCAGGTGCGGTTGGCGGTGATGACGGACGGACCTGTGATCTTGATTTTTTGTTGCAGCGGAGAGGTCATGCGGCGGTTTCCAGCAGTTTGACGAGCACGGAATTGAGATTGGCTTCGCGCCACGGCGCGGAATGCGCGACCACGTCGCCGATGATGAGAATGGCCGGGCCGCCGTCGATCTTCTCGACCAGATCGGGCAGGTCCCGCAGAATTCCGACTGCTGCCTGCGCATCCGGCTGCGTGACTCGCGCGAACACGCCGACCGGGGTTTGCGCCGAACGTCCGGCGGCGAGCAGGCCCGATCGAACCGATGGCGCCGCGGTCATTCCCATGTAAACAACGACCGTCATTTTCTCGTCGGTCAGGGTCGACCAGTCGACGGCTTCGGCATCCCTGGCCTTGTGCGCGGTGAGAAACGTAATGCGCAGAGCCTCGTGCCGGAAGGTCAGCGGCACTTCGAATTGCGCCGCGGCGCCGAGGCCCGCGGTAATTCCCGGCACCACCGAATAGGCGACGCCGGCCGCGCGGAGCGCCTCGATCTCCTCGCCGCCGCGGCCGAACACGAAGCCATCGCCGCCCTTGAGGCGCACCGCGCGCTGGCCCGATCTCGCTGATTCGATCAGCAGTCGGTTGATGGCGTCCTGGCCGATGCCGGGCTTGCCGACGCGGCGGCCGACCGGCACCCGCGACGCATCGCGACGTACCCGATCGAGAATTTCCGGTGAGACCAGTTCGTCGTAAAAGACTACATCGGCGTCCTGCAGCGCGCGCAGCGCCTTGATTGTCAGAAGATCGGGATCGCCAGGGCCGGCGCCGACCAGCGTCACCCTGCCCTCGGCCGTTCCCGGTGCCAGCGCGCCGGCAAAGGCGGATGCATCGGGAATATTTCTTAGCGCGGCTTCAGCCTCGTCACTGCGGCCGGCGAGTACCAGCGCACCGATCGGGCCATCGACCACGCGCTCCCAGAAGCGGCGGCGCAACGCGAATTCGGGAATGCGGCCATGGATGGTCTTGCGCCAGCGGCCGATGAAGGTGGCGAGATCGCCGATTCGGGCGGGCAGCACCGCTTCGATGCGCTCGCGCACGCGGCGCGCCACCACCGGCGAGGCGCCGCCGGTGCCGACGGCCACGACGACGTCGCCGCGATCGACGATGGCCGGAAAAATGAAAGTCGAATGCGCGAGGTCGTCCATCACATTGACGGGAAGACCGACCGCTTTGGCCCGCGCCGACATCGCAACCCCGATGTCGCCGGCGCCCGCGCACAGGATCGCAACCACGCTGTTTAGATCTGATGTCAACGGATCGCCTTGCGCCAGTTCGATCCGCGCCGCATCATCGGCAGAAAGCCCGCTCACATCATGATGACCGTCGGTCGAGAAGTAGCGAATGCGCGCACCCGCCGCCGCCAGCAGCCGCAATTTCGCCCGTGCCAGATCGCCGGCGCCAACAAGCAGCACCGGTCCGGTTTGCAGGTCGAGAAAGACTGGCAAAAATCGCATGCGATACTCGTTGCCCCAACTTGCGGGGTTGACTAGAATTATTTTCTATATATGTCTCGTTCAATGGCCGCAAAGAGAAAATTTCATCTTCTCTGTTGCGATGCAACTATAGAATTTTTGCCTTTAGAGGCCATGGTCCAGAGATGCATCTTCTCAGCAACGATTCCGCGACAACCCGGTTGCGCCTTGCAGGCCCACTACAGGGGTCTTCTGCGCCACAAATTTCGTCCGATGGTCGCCTGCGTCCCCCCTCCATGGACCACCTCGACGCGCTTGAGGCGCAGAGCATCTACATTTTCCGGGAAGCCTTCGCGCGGCTGAAGAAGCTGGCGCTGCTGTGGTCGCTCGGCAAGGATTCCAACGTCATGATCTGGCTGGCGCGCAAGGCCTTTTTCGGCCGCGTCCC
>NZ_JAUYAN010000102.1 GCF_030693485.1 Bradyrhizobium sp.
AGCGCTCGACCGGGTTTTCTGCAAGACCTGCGGCACGCGGCTGTTTTCCTGGCGAACCAACGGCACGGTGACGGGCGTATCGCTGGCCGCCTTCGACGACCGCAACGCCTTTGCGCCGACCGAGCACATCTGGGTTTCGGAGAAGATGGACTGGGTGAAGCTGGATGACGGCTTGCTGCAATATCAGGAAACGGCGCCGCCGTTATAAAGGTGCCTCGTCGTGCCTGCGAACGCAGGGACCCATGACAACTACCGTTCGCGAAGATGGTAAAATCGTCGAGCAGCATTTCCAAAACGAGAAGCCGCGGCTTATGGTCCCTGCGCCCTGTGCGCAATTGCGCGCCAGGCAGGACGACGAAAGAAAAAGTTCGCTTCCAAAATCACTCGACAGGACATCCATTGTTTTCAAACATCTCCCTTTACGACGTCTCGGTCTGGGTCCTGCCGCTGATCATCGCCATCACATTTCACGAGGCCGCGCACGCCTTTGCCGCGCGCCAGCTCGGCGACAACACCGCCTATGACCTCGGTCGCGTCAGCTTCAATCCCTTCAAGCACATCGATCCGTTCGGCACCGTACTGCTGCCGGGGATCCTGCTGTTGTCCCACGCCCCGTTCCTGTTCGGCTATGCCAGGCCGGTGCCGGTGAATTTCCGCAATCTGCGTAACCCCCGGCTCGGCATGGTCTGGGTGGCGCTGGCCGGCCCCGCCACCAATATCGGGCTGGCCCTGCTGGCGGCACTGGCGTTCCATGCCCTGCCTCTGGCGCCCGCGGAGACCGCGAAATGGCTGGCCGACAACCTCAAGAACGCGCTGATCATCAATGTGCTGCTGGCGGTATTCAACATGCTGCCGATCCCGCCGCTGGACGGCGGCCGGGTCGCGGTCGGGCTGCTGCCGAACGTGCTGGCCTACCCGCTGTCCAGGCTGGAACCCTGGGGCATGCTGATCCTGATCGGGGTCCTGATCGTCCTGCCGCTGGCGGGTTCCCAGTTCGGTCTAAATCTTGATGTTATTTCGTCGTTAGTGCGGACATCGACCGGATATGTGATCCGTTTACTTCTCGTATTGACCGGCAATATGTAGTTTAAGCCCTAGAGGACTCCGACGACGCCTGAGGCCAATTTGATCAAAGCTGCGGATATGCTGATCGCGCGACGTGCCGACACAAGGGCGCGTGCCGACTTTGCGACCTGGAAGATGCTGGCCAAGCTGAACGGCACCTCCTCCCTGCCCGCGGAGGCCCAGAACTTCCTCGCCGGCTATAAAACCCTGCTCGAGAAGATGGCGGAACCCGAGGCCTCGGAAGCCACCATTCATCTGATTTTCCGCAGTTACTACGGCGAAATGGGCGGCGCCGGCACGCCGCCCGATGTAAAGGCCCATATGAACGGTCAGGGCCAGGTGGCGGACAACGTCACCGCCTTCAAGCGGCCGGCGCCGAAGCCGCCCAAGGCCGCCGCCGGTCCGCCGGCCAAACCCCGGCTTCCGGTGGCGCTGATTTTCATCTGCCTCGTCATCGTCTATGCCGGCGTCCGCTATTTCTGGCGCTGAGACCGCAGGCTGACGGCGCCAATTCTCCGCGACGTGAAATATTCAGGACGCACGACGCTGTTTTTCGCGGGCGGCTGTTTTTCGCGGGCGGCTATGCGGCCGGCGAAAACAGCGCCATAATGCCCGCTCGCGCTGATCATCTCGCGTGAATTTCAAAACATCCTTTGGAGGAATAATGAAGAAACGATCGATGGCTGCCCTCGTGCTAACCACGAGCCTGGTGTTGTCAGGCAGTGCGTTCGCGCAAGCCAAGCTCGATAAGGTCGTCAAGGTCGGCAGTCTCGGCGACCAGTCCGGCCTCTACGCCGATATCGGCGGTCCCGGCTCGTCGGCCGCGGCGCAGATGGCGATTGAAGATTCCGGACTGCTGGCCAAGGGCTGGAAGATCGACCTGATCTCGGCCGACCACCAGAACAAGCCCGATGTCGGCGTCAACATCGGCAAGCAGTGGATCGATGTCGACAAGGTCGACGTGTTCGTCGATCTCGCCTCTTCCGGCGTCGGCCTCGCGATCTCCAACCTCGCCAAGGACAAGAACGTCGTCAACCTGAACTCCGGTTCGGCGTCGTCGGACCTCACCGGCGCGCAGTGCTCGCCGAACACGGTCCACTGGGTCTACGACACCTGGATGCTCGCCAACGGCACCGGCAAGGCGCTGGTGAAATCCGGCGGCGACAGCTGGTTCTTCCTGACCGCGGATTACGCCTTCGGTCACGCGCTGGAGCGCGATACCGCCGCCGTCGTCACCGCCAATGGCGGCAAGGTGCTCGGCACCGTCCGGCATCCGCTCAACAACGCCGACTTCTCCTCCTTCCTGCTGCAGGCGCAGAGCACCAAGGCCAAGATCATCGGTCTCGCCAATGCCGGCGGCGACACCACCAACTCGATCAAGCAGGCGGCTGAGTTCGGCATCGTCGCCGGCGGCCAGAAGCTTGCGGGCATGCTGCTGTTCATCACCGACATCCATTCGCTCGGGCTCAAGGTGGCACAGGGCCTGAACTTCACCGAGACGTTCTACTGGGATGCCAACGACAAGACCCGCGCCTTTACCAAGCGCTTCAACGAAAAGCACAAGAAGGGCCCGCCGACCATGGTGCAGGCCGGCGTCTACTCCTCGCTGATCCATTACTTCAAGGCGCTGGAAGCCCTCGGCGGCAACCCGCATGACGGCCGCGCCGTGGTCGCCAAGATGAAGGAAATGCCGACCGACGACGATCTGTTCGGCAAGGGCTCGATCCGCGCCGACGGCCGCAAGATCCACCCGGCCTATCTGTTCGAAGTGAAGAAGCCGGCGGAATCCAAAGGCCCGTGGGACTACTACAAGCTGGTCGCCACCATCCCGGCGGAAGAAGCTTTTATCCCGCTGGACAAGAGCGTCTGTCCG
>NZ_JAUYAN010000103.1 GCF_030693485.1 Bradyrhizobium sp.
GGGACACGGCTTTATCTCGCTCGGATTGCAACGCGGCGACCGTATCCTGATGTTTCTCGACGATACGCCGGCCTATCCGGCAGCGTTTTTCGGCGCGGTGCGGGCGGGCTTCGTGCCGCTGCTGATCAACACGCTGACGCCACCGGACCTGCTGCAGTTTTACCTCGCGGATTCCGGCGCCGCCGTGGCCGTGGCCGACGCTGAATTCTGTTCCCGCTTCAATGCGGAGGCTTGCAAGGACACGGCGTTGCGCACGCTGATTGTGGTCAATGGCGCCGCGTCCGATCACGCCGCCGCCAGTACCAATATCGCCGAAAGCTGGTTGCCGGCGTTTCCCGCCGAGCTTGCGGAGGCTGATACCGGCCGCAACGAGATGGCGCTCTGGATGTATTCGTCGGGCTCGACCGGCCGTCCCAAGGGCATCGTCCATCTGCAGCACGACATGGCCTACAGCGAGGCCGCGTTCGCCCGCAACGTGCTGAAACTCGCGCCCGGCGACATCTGCTTCTCGGTCCCGAAAATCTTCTTCGCCTATGGCTTCGGCAACTCGATCACCTTCCCGTTCGCGGCGGGCGCCACCACGCTGCTACTGCCAGGCCAGCCCAGGCCCGCTTCGATCTTTGCCGCGATCGAGGGTTTTCGTCCTTCCGTCTTCTTCGGATTACCGACGCTCTACACGTCCCTCACAAAGGCCGACAATGCGGCCGCGACGGATTTCTCCTCGCTGCGGATGGCGCTGTCCGCCGCCGAGGTGCTTTCCGCCGAAGTTTTCAATGGCTGGAAGGCGCTGACCGGCCTCGAAATCGTCGAAGGGCTGGGATCGACCGAAGTGCTGCACATCTATCTCTCCAATCGCCCGGAGCAGAAAAAGCTCGGCGCCGCGGGCCTGCGCGTGCCCGGCTACGAAATCGAGCTGAAGCACACAGACGGCCACCTCGTCGGCGACAACGAGGAAGGCATTTTGTGGGTGCGCGGCGATTCCAACACGCCGCTGTACTGGAACCGGCCGGACAAATCGGCCGAGACCATCCGCGAGGGCGGCTGGATCTACACCGGCGACCGTTTTGTGCGGGATGCCGACGGCTTCCACTTCTTCCGCGGCCGCGCCGACGATCTCATCAAGATCTCCGGCCAATGGGTCTATCCGCTCGAAGTCGAACTCTGCCTCGCCGAGCATCCAGCCGTGCGCGAGTGCGCGGTGTTCGCGGCGGAACTGCCGGACCGCCGCATGACGCTGGAGGCCGTGGTGGTGATGAACGAGCGCGGATTCGATGCGGCGGAAACGACGAGGCTGCTGCAGGACTTCGTGAAGGCGAAACTGCTGCCGTATAAATATCCGCGTGAGATCAGGTTTATCGACGAGCTGCCGAAGACGGGCACAGGGAAGATCGACCGACAGGCGTTGTTGAAGATCCAGAGTAGCTGACCCGCGCCAGCGCGCTTTTCTTCTCCCCTCCCCCCGCGAAGCGACCGCAAGCGGTGGGGAGGGGAGCAGGAAGTGCCCTACGCCGTCAACCCCGTCCCGCCATACAGCCACTCCAGGTCGCCGTAATAATCCTGTGAACTCTTCGCGCCCATGATGGCGTTGCGGAGGCGGGCGTGGTCGCCGTCGGGATGATAAACGTGTTCGCCGATGGCGCGGGATTGCAGCTGGATGCGGGCGGTGCGCTCGAAGCGCTGCGAGCGATAACGCTCCAGCGCAGCGGTGTGATCATCGGGATATTGCCAGAGCATGTGCGACAGGCACACCGCGTCCTCCAGCGCCATGCAGGCGCCCTGCGCGAAATATTGCAGCGTCGGGTGCGCGGCGTCGCCGAGCAGCACGACGCGGCCGTCGATCCACTTCTCCTGGGGATCGCGGTCGCACAGCACCCAGAGCTTCCAGTTCTTGCCGTGGCGAATGATCTCCCTGGCGCGCTCATGGACATGGGCAAAGCCGCGCATCACCTCGTCGTCGGAGACGCTCTGGCCCGCGACCGGCGCCGGCGCGTGGTTGTGATAGGTGACGACGAGGTTGAACACCTTCCAGCCCGACAGCGGGTAATGCACGATGTGGCATTTCGGCCCCGCCCACAGCGTCGCCGCATTCCAGCGCAGATCTTCCGGCATCTCCCCGGTCGGGATTACCGAGCGATAGGTGGAGTGGCCCGACACCCGCGGCGGACCGTCGGCCGCGACCGATTTGCGGATGTTCGACCACAACCCGTCGGCGCCGATCAGCAGCGAACCCGTCACGCGCGCGCCGGAAGCAAGATGCGCCGTCACCGACGCGCCGTCCTGATCGTAGCCTACAACTTCCGAGCTGACGCGCAATTCGATCAGCGCATGGTCCTGGCAGGCTTTCAGGAAGACGCCATGCAGATCGCCGCGATGCACCACGGCATAGGGATTCCCAAAGCGCGCGCGAAAGGCATCGCCGAGATCGACATGGGTGATCTCCTCCGCGGTCAGCGCATCCATCAGCCGGAGCTGATCGATATAGACAGCCATGCCGCGCGCGGCCTCGCCGACGCCGAGATAGTCGAAGGCGTGGAAGGCGTTGGGTCCGAGCTGGATGCCGGCGCCGATCTCGCCGAGCGCCGAGGCCTTCTCCAGCAGGATCGAGGCAATGCCTTTTTGCGCGAGACCCAGCGCGGCGGCGAGGCCGCCGATGCCGCCGCCCGCGATCAGCACGGGCTTTTTGTTTCCCGCCGCCGCCATCAGCCCGATCTGCCCAGATGTTCCAGCGCGTCCTCGGCGCGCAGCGGCACCCGCGAGGCCTCGTTGTTGAGATCGACCAATTGCGTCAGCAGCGCCAGCAACGTCTTGCGGTCGGCCGGTTTCAGCCGCTGCAGGATCCGCGCCTGCGCGCGCTCGACCGACGGAATGATATCGCGCAGCAGCGCGGCCCCTGATTTGGTCAGATAGAGCAGCTTTGTTCGCTTGTCGCCGGGCGAGGGTTTGCGCTCGATATAGGCCTTGGCCTCCAGCCGCTCGATCACGCTGCCGAGCGTGGAGCGGTCGAACGCGATCACGGCGGACAGCCGTGTGGCATCGATGCCGGGATGGGTGCGGATCGAGACCAGCGAGGCATATTGCACCGGCGTCAGGTCGTAGGCCTTGCACTCCTCGACGAAGATCGCCACCGCGATCTGCTGCATCCGGCGGAACAAATAGCCCGGCGCGGTATAAACCGCGTCCATCGTGATCGGGTCGGATTTACTCGGCATCGGCTTGCTTGTCCGGGGCGGCGTCTGCGAACGCCTTCATGGCCTGCGCCGCCGCCTCGGCCTTCAGGAGGCGCGGATAGGCAGAGACGTCGACGCCGAAGCGGCGCGCGTTGAACAGCTGCGGCACCAGGCAGAGATCGGCGATGGTGGGCGCTTCGCCAAAGCAGAACGGGCCGGGTTCATCCGCGATCAGGGCTTCGCAGGCAGCCAAGCCCTCGCGATTGGCCCACGCCGCCCAGCCCGTCACCTGCTCCTCGGGCAGGCCGAGTTCGCGCAGCCGCGCCAGCACCTTCAAGTTCTGCACCGGATGGGTATCACAGGCCAACGCCTGCGCAAAGGCGCGCACCTTGGCGCGGCGCAGCGTATCCTTCGGCAGCAAGGCCGGCTGCGGCTGGGTTTCCTCCAGCCATTCGATGATGGCGAGCGACTGGGTCAGCACCGCACCGGTATCGTCCTGCAGCGCCGGCACCAGCCCCTGGGGATTGAGGGCGAGAAAGGCGGGATCGCGCTGTTCGCCCTTGCGAAGGTGGTGTGACAGGTGATCGGCGTCCAGCCCCTTCAGATTCAACGCTATTCTGACCCGGTAGGACGCGCTGCTGCGGAAATAGCCGTGCAGCTTCATCGAAACCTCCCTGAAATCTTCTTGTTGGTTGCAGTGCGCCGTTGACGCTATCCATATTGTAAGTATGCTGTCAATCGAGACGACCAAAGCCACTTGAATGAGAGCCCCGGGAGGCCGTCATGGAAGCCGTACAGAAGACGCCGGAACGCGAGGCGTTCTACAAGAAGATCGACGGCGAGAACCTCTCGGCGCTGTGGAACGTGATGGGCGACCTGATCACGCCGGAACCGAGGAGCGCCTGCCGGCCGCATCTGTGGAAGTTCGACGCCATCCGCGACTACATGACCGAAGCCGGCAGGCTGATCACCGCCAGGGAAGCCACAAGGCGGGTGCTGGTGCTGGAAAACCCGGGGCTGCGCGGCCAGTCGAAAGTCACGACCTCCCTGTTTGCCGGCGTGCAGATGGTGGTGCCGGGCGACGTCGCCCCGGCGCATCGCCACAGCCAGTCGGCGCTGCGATTCGTGCTCGAAGGCCATGGCGCCGCTACCGCCGTCGATGGCGAGCGCTCGCTGATGGAGCCCGGCGATTTCGTCATCACGCCGTCGATGACCTGGCACGACCATTCCAACGAGACTTCCGAGCCGATGTACTGGCTCGACGGGCTCGACATCCCGATGGTGCAGTTCTTCGACGCGTCCTTTGCCGAAGACTCCACGGAAGACCAGCAGAAGATCACCCGTCCCCCCGGCGACAGCTTTGGGCGCTACGGTCACAATCTGCTGCCGGTCGACGGCAAGCGCAGCTCAAAGACCTCGCCGATCTTCAACTATCCCTACAGCCATACCCGCGAGGCGCTGGAACAGGCCAAGGCACGCAACGAGTGGGACGCCTGCCACGGACTGAAACTGAGATTTTCCAATCCCGAGACCGGCGATTTCGCGATGCCGACCATCGGCACGTTCATTCAACTGCTGCCGAAGGGTTTTAAAACCGCGCGTTATCGGTCGACGGATGCCACCGTGTTCGCCGCGATCGAAGGCAAGGGCCGCACCCGGATCGGCGATCAGACCTTCGAATGGGGTCCGCGCGATCTGTTCGTGGTGCCGAGCTGGCAGTGGGTCACGCATGAAGCCGACGTCGATTCGGTGCTGTTCAGTTTCTCGGATCGGCCGGTGCAGCAGAAGCTGGATCTGTTCCGGGAAGACCGCGGAAATGCGTGAGGATTGCTCGCTGCGCCCCCTCTCCCGCTTGCGGGGGAGGGCTGGGGTGGGGGTGTCTCAGCAAACACCGGCGCGAACGGAGAGAGCTTCCCCCACCCGCAGCGCGCTTCGCGCGCGTCGACCTCCCCCGCACGCGGGAGAGGTAAGCGAGCTTGATCTCACCGCCAGTGCAGCAACCGCGTCTCCAATAGATTGATCAGCTTCCCCACCGCGAGCCCGAACAGCGACAGGACAACGACTCCGGCCAAGAGCTGATCGGTCTGCATCAGATTCCCCGCCTGCAGCACGAAGGCGCCGATGCCGAATTGGGCGCCGATCATTTCGGCGCTCACTACCAGAAGCAGCGCCACCGAGGCGCTGATGCGGAAGCCGGCGAGGATCGAGGGCAGCGCGCCCGGCCAGATCACCCGGCGCACGATCGAGGCGAACGGCACGCCAAAACTCTGCGCCATCCGGATCAGATTGCGCGGCACCGCATCGACGCCGCTATAGACCGAGATCGCAGTAGAGAAGAACACCCCGAGCGCGATAGTAGCGATCTTCGGCTCCTCGCCGATTCCGAGCCACAGGATCAAGAGCGGCAGCAGCGCGATCTTCGGAATCGGAAACAGCGCCGAGATGAAAGTGATGCCGACGCCGCGCGCGAGACTTGAGAGCCCGATAGCGAAGCCGACCGCGACCCCGGCCATGGTGCCGAGAATCCAGCCCGCCCCGATCCGCACCACCGACGCCGACACGTGATTCCACAGCGCGCCTGACAGGGCGAGCTTCCAGAGCGCCAGCGCGATCGCCGATGGTGGCGGCAGGAAGAGGGGATTGACCCATCCGGCGCTGCCGGCCAGCTGCCACAGCCCAAGCACCAGCACCAATGCGATCCAGCCGGAATAGCGGCCGGCCTTTGGCGCGAATCCCGCGCCGCGAAAGGCGACGGGCCGCGCTTCGGCGTTGATATCGGCGGGCGGCGAGGCCGCTTGCTCCCCGGCGCGGTCAAGCATGCTGGACCTCGCGCTCGGCTTCGACCGCCTGTTCGCGGATCAGCGACCACAGATCGCTCTGCAGCGCCAGCAGTTGCTCGCGGGCATGGATGTCGCCGCGTTCGCTGCGGCTCAGCGGAATGGTGACGACCTCGCGGATGCGACCAGGGCGCCGCGACAGCACCACGATGCGGTCGGCGATACGCACCGCCTCTTCGAGGTTATGCGTGACATAGACCGCACCCATCGAGCCATCGGCGAGCAGGCGGATAAAATCTTCCATCAGCAATTCGCGGGTTTGCGAATCCAGCGCCGACAGCGGCTCGTCCATCAACAGGATCGCCGGCCTCACCCCCAGCGCGCGGGCGATGCCGACGCGCTGCCGCATGCCGCCGGAAAGCTGCCTGGGGTAGGCGCCGCGGAAATCCGACAGGCTGGTGCGGCGCAGCGCGTCGTCCACCACCGCACAGCGCTCACGCTCGGAAAGATTCGCATGCAGCAGCGGGAATTCGACATTCTCCGCCACGGTGCACCACGGCAACAGCGCAAAATCCTGGAACACGAAGGTCAGCGGGTTGCGGCTGTCCGGTGGCGGCGCGCCGCGCCATTCCGCCTGCCCCGCGCTTGGCTGCAACAGTCCGCCCAGGATCGACAGCAGCGTGCTCTTGCCGCAGCCGGACGGACCGACGATCGCCACCACCTCGCCGGAGCGCAACGTGAACGAGACGTCGTCGAGCACTTCGAGCGCGCCGAAGCGGTGGCTGATATGGTGTGCGATCAGGTCCATCTCTACTCCGTCATTCCGGGGCACGCGTCAGCGTGAACCCGGAATCTCGAGATTCTCCGGTGCGCAATTGCGCACCGTAGTTCGATGCTTCGCATCGCCCCGGAATGACGACTTGATCAATCCGCCTTGACGAATTCCTTCGCGATGATCGCATCGACGCCAACTCCCTTGTCGACGAAACCCTGTTCCTGAAGCCACTCGATCTGGTTGGCGACGTTCCTGACGTCGAGCTTGCCGTCCGGATCGATATAGGCGCAGTTGCCGACCACCTGCTCGACCGGCAGGTTGGTGTATTTGGCGATGATCTCCAGCAGCGGCCTGGTCTTGTCGTTGATGTCGGCCTTGCCGTCCTTGATCGAGGCCAGGATCACATCGTGATATTCGCGGTCGGCGCGGGCCAGTGCCGCCAGCAACTTCGTCACCAGCGGCTTGTTGCCGAGCGCTTTCGGCGAGGCAAACACGGCGCCGAGTTGCCACGGCGTTTCGTCACCGACCCAGCCCAGCAGCCTGGCGCCGCCATCGTCGATCAGCTTGCGCGCGGTCGAGACCGGCAACAGCGCGGCATCGACGGTCTCGCCCTTCAGGGCGGCGGCGGCATTCGACAGCGACTGCATCGGCAGCACCTTGATTTCGGCAAGCTTGAAGTTGTATTTGTCGGCCAATAACCCCAGCGAATAGTGGAAGCTGGAGCCGGTCTGCGTCACCGCGATGCGCTTGCCCGCGAGATCCTTCGGCGTCTTCAGGCCACCCGCATGGGCGTTGTTGCTGGCGAAATAGCCGATCAGGGGATAGCCGGCCTTCTCGCGGCTCATGCCGCCGATCACTTTCAGCGCGCCCTTGCCGGCGAGATTGTAGAGTCCGGCCGTGAAGGCGGTGACGCCGAAATCGACATCGCCCGACGCGGTTGCCACCGCGATCGGCTGCGCCGCATCGAAGAACTTCAGCTCGATCTCGAGCCCGGCCTCCTTGAAATAACCCTTGTCCTGCGCAATTAACACCGGCGCCGATGACGACAGCCGAAGCACGCCGATTTTGGCTTTCAACAGCTCCTGGCAACGGCCTTCGGAGGAGGCGGCCACCACCGCCGTCAGTGCCATCAGGCCCGCCACTGCGAACCGCGCCAATCCGATCATCCCGTTTCCTCCGTCTGTATTCTCTATTATTATAGCCCTTCGGGCACGGTCTGGTCCCGCCCGATAAACGCACCCTGCTGCTGCAACGCTTGTTGCAACTTTTCCACCGCGATGTCGCGCGGAATCGTGTTGCCGCCGAGCGCCAGCGCCGCCGCGGTCCCGGCCGCCTCGCCCATGGCAAAGCAGGCGCCGGAGACCCGCGCCGCCGACTGGCCGTCATGAGTCATCGAGGCGCAGCGCCCGGCCACCAACAGATTGTCGATGCAATCGGGCGTCAGCATCCGGTACGGCAGCTCGTTGAAGCCGCGGGATTCCGGGATCGGTGGGAACCTGAAAATGACATCACCGGCGACATGGGACTCCATCGGCCAGCCGTTGACGCCGATGCTGTCGTCGAACGAGGCGCAGCCAAGCACGTCGTCGCCCGACAGCATATAGCCGCCGATCACCCGGCGGGTTTCGCGGATGCCGAGCTGCGGCGGCAGGTCGACGATGTAGGATTTCTCGAACCCCGGCACCGTGCGCAGGAAATTGAACGCGGCGACCGCCTGGCGGCGGCCGTCGATTTCGCCGCGGGTGAGATCGTCGGGCTCCAGCCCGTTGATCGCGGTGCCGTCCTCGCGCGACAGCTGGGTGAAATTGACCCGCCATTCGATTCCCGAGCGCTGCGGCCGCACGATCGCGGCCTTGCGGGGAAAATGATGGGTGCCGGCGGCCTCGGCGGCTTCCATCAACGCCGGTATCGTCCGCCAGGCGTCGCCGGCCGTTTCCGGATCGATGCCGTTGAGCCGGAACATCATCGAGGGATAGAGCATGCTGCCGGCGTTGTCGCCCACCTCGAACCGCGCCCCGGCCCAGGCCGCAAGATCGCCGTCGCCGGAGCAGTCGATGAATATCTCCGAGCGCACCGCCTGCCGCCCGGCTTTTGTTTCCACCATCAGCGCGTTGATGCGCGTCTCGTCATGCATCACCACGCCGGCGCCGAGCGCGTGGAAGAGAATGTCGACGTTGTGAGCCGCCAGGAGATCGTCGGCCGCGATCTTGTAGGCCGCGGTGTCGTAGGCCTGCGCGAAGATCTTGCCGAGAATGAGATGCGGCGCATTCAGCCCGCCCAGATGATCGATCCTCGCCAGCAGATCGGAGGCAACGCCCTGCACCACCCGGTGCATCTCGCCATAGACATTGGCATGCAGCCCGCAGAAATTCGTCACCCCCGCCGCCGTCCCCATGCCGCCGAGAAAGCCGTAACGCTCGATCAGAAGCGTGCGCCGGCCGGCGCGC
>NZ_JAUYAN010000295.1 GCF_030693485.1 Bradyrhizobium sp.
GCAGACGATCCGTGGCCTGCGCGACCAGGCCCTCGCCGGCGTCATACAGAACGATCGGCACATCCTTGCGCGGCAGCCGCGTTTCGGCCTCGAGCGCGATCCGGCCGGCCGCCATGTTGGCGGCGAACAGCGGATGGCCTGAGGCATAGACCGCCTCATGCCTGAGATCGAGCAGCGCGATCTCATCGCGCAACAACAGCATGGAGCGGACTTCCAAGGGGGTGACGGTGGGTGGGGTCATGGCCGGCCGCGAATGGATGAGAAGGGTGGCTAGCCTTGCATGGTTTCACGTGGCGATTCAACTCAGGGCAACCGCGGGTTTGCAATGCGTCTTTCCGACGGCAAGGCTGCCATGGCGAGGAGCCGATGGTCGCAATGACGACACTCCAACTTCACATCGCTTTCGTCCGGGCCAAAATTGTAGACAGGCTTGCCGCCGTGGCCGAACCGGAGGACGGCGTCGCTTGCATCCGCGCTGACGTCGCCGAATATTCGCTCCACCTTCGAAAAGTCTCGGTGCGGCGAAAAGCCGATTCGACGGCTCGGAAATTGCATCGTAACGGTCGTTAGCTTCGCAATCACGCTGACGCTGAACATATCGGTAACCAGGCCTGCTTGCACACGGAGACCAAAAATTCGCAGCGCCTCATACCCGGACATCCCTGAGCAGCGATCTGCGTCGAAGCGAAGGCTGTCGGGACATTGCAGGCGATATCATCAGACAGCGCATCGGCACGCGCCGAGTGACCGATGCCATATCCACTGGAGCGATTATGCATCGGTGTCAAACATGTGAGGTTCTGGCGTTCACGGATGTCGAGCTTACGTCCGCAACGCATCGGCGATCCGCGCGCCGAGCGCCATGTCGTCCTCCTGGCCGAAGCTGTGGTGCAGAATGGCTCCGTCCCGTCCGATCAATATCGCGGTCGGCGTGCCGCGCATCTGATATCGCCCCATTGTAACCGGGAGCGGTCCGGCGGTGCTCGGCTCATCGACGCCGATCGGCATTGTGAGGCGATATTCATGGATGTATGCCTCCAGGGACACAGGCGTCATCGCGGCATGATGCTCGAACACCGTGTGCAAGCCGATCACTTGCAGGTCCGAATCGCGAAACAACCGGTGCGCCTTTTCCGCCTGCGGAGTGCCATGAGTCACGCAGCCTGGGCAGAGCATCTGGAACGCATGAATGAGGATCGGCCGGCCGCGCAGCGCCGCCAGCGTCAGTGGCTCCTTGGTGTTGAACCAGCGGCTCACGGCAATTTCCGGGGCGACAATCGTTTGTCGTGTCATGCGCGCCACCAATTGTTAGCCGCAGCTACGGTCTGGAAATGCACCGCGATGACGTGCGAGGATGCGGTCAGTGCATCGGTGTCGTGCTCGTAGACCGCGCGCAATTCGTGGCGTGTCCCATCGTTGGGTTGGGTCAGCTTCACGCCCATGCGCGAGCTTGATGGCAAGTTCGAAGCCTGCCTGCAGCGTCGGCGCCAGGAGTGTCGGCAGCCAGGGCAGCGGTTCATTCGTCATGAGAATGTGTCCATCCGGTTGGGCATGGATCTGCAAGCAAGGCCATGCCGCTTAGACCGATAGTGTAATGGTCAGCGCAACGCCGCGATGTCGGCGCCGAAATTGATGTGGTGCGGCTGGCCATCGATCACCAAGGCTGGGACCGGCTTGACCCCAGCCGCCTCGGCCTCGGGAAGGCGCCCCTCATCCGTGCCGAGGTGAACAATCTCGACGTCGAATGCGGCCGGATCGAGTGCCGTCGCGAAGCGCTGCTCGGCATCGACGCAGACGCTGCAACCAGCGTAGAAAACGTGGCCTTCCGTTTTCATAGCGGGCGTACCTTTCGGTTTTTGTTCGGGTTGGACGTGGTGGCTGGTTGGTGTGAACGGCTTTATTTGTTCTTCTTCATGATCACCCCCGGAAGCGAAAGATTGCCTGAGGCGACTTTATAGGTACCGGTGACGCAGAGCAGCGGCGACCTGCCCTCCGCGTGAACCTGCAGCTTGGCCGCCACCGCATCGAAGTTGATGCTCTCGGCGCCCAGTACCGGCACGGTTATTTTGACTGTCTTGCCCTTGAGGATCGGGCTCATGCCTGGACTGTCGAGTGCGATAGGCAGGCCCGGAGCAGTAGCCGGCAAGATGTCCTGGCCTGGAGAGATGTCGCGCACTTTCAGGCCGCCGCCACAGGCCTTGTCCTCGACCAGAACAACCCAGTGAGAATGCCAACCCGCGCCATCGTTGTTGGGGTCGCCGTCGCCGTTCTCGTCGTAAAGTGGTGTGTCGTCGAAATCGGGATGTGCGGTGATGGCGAGCGCGAGGATGCCCGACCCCTTGGCAAATCCGGCTGCCGAGGGATCGAGCCTGGTCGGCCAAACATAGGCGTCAACTTTCGAGCCCTGGAGCTTCCCGACTTTCTTCGGCTTCTGTGAGCCGGCCTTGCCGGTGACCTCCATTGTGAACGTCGCCAGGCGTCCATCCGTGGTGGCGGTGGCTCGCGTGATATCGAAGGCGGCGGGGACTTTGGGATCGGACTTTGCCGTCACATCGTGGGCGTTTACCGCCGCCGGCAATCCGGCGATCAGGCTGACAAAGACGAGGGTGGAAAGTTTGCGCATCGCAGGCCTCCAAAGCTTGTGTTGCATTGATAGCGACACGCTACTATAATAGGCAGATCGCACCGCGAGTCAATTATTAATATCGAGTCGCTAGCATGATGATGCCCAATGCCGCCTTGGAAGCGGCACACCTGATCGACCGCCTTGATCGACTGGCCCGCAGTGGCGGGGCGAGCGGTGACCTCAACCCGGCACAGTGGGAAGCCCTGCGCTTTGTATCGCGCGCCAACCGCTTCTCGCGCACGCCCGCCGCGCTGGCGGAGTATCTGGGCTCGACGCGGGGGACGATTTCGCAGACGCTGATCGCCCTGGAGCAAAAGGGATGCATCACGCGTGAGGAAAGCCCGCGTGATCGCCGCTCCATCATGCTCGAATTGACGGCCGCGGGTCAGCGCCTGTTGCGCGACGATCCGTTGCGGGCGTTGGCGTCCGATCTCGCCAAGTCTGCGCCTGAACGTCTCGAAGACATTGTCGACATGTTGCGGGACACGCTGCTGACCATGCTCGCGCGCAACGGCGGCCGTCCGTTTGGTGCCTGCTATACCTGTCGGCATTTCGCCTCTGGCGGCGGCAGCAGCGCGCGAGCCCCACACCGCTGCAAGCTGCTCGATGAAGGACTATCTGAATCCGACAGCCGCGCGATATGTATTGAACAGGAGCCTGCTGCGGCGTCATGAACACCGCAACACCCATCCACGGATATGGCCAGACGGCCCATCACCGCATAAGATAAGAATGAATATCTTGTGGAATTCCAGTCGATGTCGCGCGATCCTCATACTGCCGCCCCTGGACTCGCCGTCGGTCCGCGAACATAGACTGTCGCTAATTCCGAGTGGGCTCGGCGGGCTTCAGTTTGGATCGGGGGCGGAACGCACCGGCCATCGCACCGCCGCAGTACCTTGACGTCGATATCGGCGAAGCCGAGCCGGCGATCTCCGTTGCGCCGCGAAATTCGTCGGAACCCATGCTGAATACGATCGTATCGATCCGGAGACCGTGTCATGGCGAAGAAAATGATCCGTCCAATTCGTACCGAGGCCGAATACGACGAGGCGCTCGAGGAGATCGAACGGTACTTCGAAAACGAACCGAAGCCGGGCACACCGGAGGCAGATCGATTCGATCTTCTCGCGTTGGTCGTCGAGGCCTACGAGCGCAAGCGCTGGCCGATCGAGCCACCCGAGTCGATTGACGCGATCCATTACCGCATGGAAACGGGCGGCTATACCCAGGCAGATCTTGGCCGCCTGCTTGGCTCGCGGCAGCGCGCATCCGACATCCTGACAAGGAAGCGTCCTCTCACGATGAGCATGGCCTGGAAGCTGCACCGCGAATGGAACATTCCGGCGGAGGCTCTGATCGCGCCGCCACGGACGCGCGGAAGAAAGTCGGCGGCGTAGGCGCGATCGAAGATGCGGGACGATGGCAGAGCCGCTGCTCGCGGGCCCGTGTGCAGGCGACGTAGAGAAGCCGCCGTTCGGTTTCGTGTCGCGATTTCTCCCAGATGTGATCTGATCGGCAGAAACTGGCGATGTGTAACCCAGCGCTTGCGGTATTATTGGAGGCGCTCACGTCCCGCACATCGATCCAGCCCAACCAATCTCTCTGCAGCGTAGCTGGCTTAAGCGAAACCTTTTTGACATTCCTCGCATAGCCAAGCGCCGAGAACTCCTCATCGACCAACTGGTTTGCCTTGCGGTCGGGCGCGGCGGTGAAAATCCCGCTGTCGGGATCGGTGGCAGGCTTCGCCGGCGGCATCGGCGCAGTGCTGACAAGGCAAGATATTTTGACTACCTTCAATGCGGGCCATCAAGACGGGGTAGGACAGGGCCCACGAGAGGAGATCGATGAGCACAGTAAAAAGCGCTCTGGCCCAGAAGAGTGACGCCCTGATCCATGTTCGTTCCGGCGACATGGTCGTCGAAGCCCTGCGCCAGATGCGCGAAAACCGGGTCCGGTCGGTGCTGGTAATCGACGACGACGTGCTGGTCGGTATCGTGACCCAGGGTGACTGCGCCATCAAAGTGCTGCTGCCCGGGCTCGATGCGAAGCAGACGCCGGTGGGCCAAGTGATGACGGGCAACCCGGTGACGGTCAAGCCGGACGATCGG
>NZ_JAUYAN010000119.1 GCF_030693485.1 Bradyrhizobium sp.
GAAGGCGAAGGGGCAAGGCCGCATCGTCAACATAGCTTCGGTGGCGGGGCTGAGCCCGACCGGCTCCTCGATCGCCTATGCGGTGTCGAAGGCGGGGCTGATTCATCTGACGCGGTGCATGGCGGTGGCGCTGGCGCCGGAGACGCTGGTCAACTGCGTGGCGCCGGGCCTGCTGGACGGCACCCGCGCGACGGCCAATCTCCGCTCCGAGCAGGTCGAGCGCGCCGCATCGAGCTCGCTGCTGAAGAAGCCGGCCGACAAGGACGACTGCGCCGACATGGTGGTCGCGATGTGCCGCACCGAAACCATGACCGGCCAGACCGTCGTCATCGACTCCGGGCGGATTTTTCATTAAGGCGATGCTCTTCTCCCCTCCCCCCGCGCGCACTTGCGCGTGGTGGGGAGGGGTCGGGGGTGGGGGGTGGCGCAGCATTCACCGATACTGCGGTTGATACCCGTACGACTTGCGACGAGTCCGCGGAGACACCCCCCACCCCCAACCCCTCCCCGCCGCTTCGCCCGCCTTCGCCAAACGGCTTCGGCGGACAAAGCGGGAGGAGGGGAGAAGAATAACAGAGGTCTATTCGATGGTCGTCTGGTCACCTTTCAGGTTCAACTGCGGACGCGAGATGGCAAACCGGTTTGCGATCGCGCCGATGACGACCAATGCGTCCCATGACGACGGGACGGCGACCGACGACGAACTCGAATTCGTCCGGCGGCGCGCCGCCGGGGGATTCGGGGCCGCCATTTCCTCCGCCGCCTATGTCGCAGCGGACGGGCGCTCCTGGGTGGGAATCGGCGCGGCGCATCAGGGGCATCTGTCCAGTTTGCAGCGGCTCGCCGAGGCCATGCGGGCCGCGGGGGGTCTTGCGATCCTCCAGATCTATGATGGCGGCCGCATCGCCAAGCCCGAATTGATCGGCGAGCAAATCATGCGCGCGCCTTCGGCGGTGGCATCGTTGCGGCCGGGAGCAAAAACGCCGAGGGCGATGACGTCGGATGAGGTCGAAAGCCTGATTGGCAGCTTTCGCGAGGCGGCTGCGCTCGCCCGAAAGGCCGGTTTCGACGGCGTCGAGGTCCACGGCGCCAACCACTATGCGGTGCATCAGTTCTTTTCGCCCCGGGCCAATCATCGCGACGACAAGTGGGGCGGCACGCTTGCAAAGCGGATGAACTTTCCGCTCGCGGTCGCGCAGGCCGTTCGCGACGCGCTCGGCCCGAAGCTGATCGCGGGGTTTCGCGTGACGCCATTCGAGGCCGAGGCGGACGGCTATACGCTGGAGGACGCCAAACTGCTGTGCGACGAACTGGCCAGGTTGAATCTCGACTACATCTCGATATCGCTCGACGATTTTCGCAAGAGCCGGCCGCAGCGCGAGAACCGTGTCTATGACGGTTCGGTCGAGGAAATTCATGCGCCGGCGAAAAGTCCGATCACGGAACTGGCCCGCGTCATCGCGGGCCGCAGCGCGGTGATGGCCAGCGGCGGGATCAAGACCTGCGGGGATGCCGAGGAGGCGATCGGCCTGGGCGCCGACCTGGTTGCGGTGGGACGCGCCGTGGTGGTCGATCCGGAATGGCTTTCCAAGGTCCGGAGCCGGCGCGAAGCATCGATCCTTGCGGGACTGCCCGGGGATGAACGCGAGATAGCCGACGCCTTGAGCATTCCTCCGCGCATGGTCGAATATATACTGAGCCGCCCGGGCTGGATCCCTCGGCTTTAGTGCCAACAGGATGGGTCTCGCTTTCGCTCCACCTATCCTGCGCGCTCGGAACAAGGCTGAGCCGGAAGCCGGTCTTGATGTGCATCAAACCTTCGGGGCGCAATGCGCCTAGTATCAGGTGGTTGCTGGCCAGCGCCGGAGCGCGACATGATCAAATGCGGTGTAAAATGGTTGATGCTTGCCAGTCTTGCCGCGGGTTTCGCTGCTGCGGCCCAGGCTGAAGAGCTGGACGTCGGTAAGTCGGAATTTCAGTCTTCGTGCGCGAGTTGTCATGGCACGGATGCGAAGGGCAAAGGGCCGGTCGCCGACCAGCTCAAAACGCCGCCTCCCGATCTGACGATGCTGGCCATGAGCAACAACGGGGTTTTTCCCACGGACGCTGTTTTTGAAGCCATATCCGGATCGAAAACAGTTCCCGCTCACGGCAACCGTGAAATGCCGATCTGGGGGGAACGGTTCAACCCCATCATCAAGTTGCCGCACTATGTCGACCCGTCCTACTGGAAGCTGGCGGGGCCGGAGCAAAGCCCGGAAGTCGTCGTACGAAAACGCATCCTCGCTGTTGTCGATTATCTGAGCCGTGTTCAGCAAAAGTAACGACCGACCAGCATCAGATGGCGGCTCTTACCAAGCCGGGCGATGCCCGCGGTTTTCGTTTCAACCACAGGGGCCGGTGCGCGCGTTGGAATGACCTACCTCCCCGGCCGCAGCTCCAGACTCTCCAGCCCCGCCGCGATGCTGAGGCCGATCTGGCCCTGCAGGCTGAGCGGCTGCAGCGCGATGGTGTTGTTGGAGCCGCCGATCAGCAAATTGCCGCCGGCGCCGACCCCGATCGCCGCACTGCCCTGCACGCCGACATAATTGCCCGCGAGGTCGCCGGGGCCGAGCCGCGCCACCGGCGCGAACAC
Source organism: Bradyrhizobium sp. (assembly GCF_030693485.1). Taxonomy (GTDB): domain Bacteria; phylum Pseudomonadota; class Alphaproteobacteria; order Rhizobiales; family Xanthobacteraceae; genus Bradyrhizobium. The sequence continues at coordinate 2,636 of NZ_JAUYAN010000119.1, forward strand.
GCCCCAGGCCAGCGCCGATTCCTGGGTGATGCCGAGATCGAGTCCCACTTTACGGACGGTAGCGATATAGCGGTCTTCCGGCTGGCCCTCGGCGCGCAGCACGCAGCCGAGATTGGTCACCGAGCCCACGATGAAGCCGATGCTGGCGCCGCCGCGGCATTCGAGAATGCCGACCTGCACGCGCTGCATCGGCTGCTGCACCTGGGCTGCGGCCGATGACGCGACCAGCAGGATCGCGGCGAGGCCGGCACGGATGGTGAAACGGGGCATGGGGAAATCTCCGGCTGAAAAGCTGTGATGCGAGCGGTGAACGAGCGCGCCGCTGCCCTGGCGCGTGCAAATCTATGACACAATGGCGGAAGCCGTGCCAGATTTTGACTAACACAACACGTCATTCCGGGGCAGCCCGCAGGGCTGAACCCGGAATCTCGATGTAATGAGCACGGAGCTCCTACTATCGAGATTCCGGGTTCGATGCTTCGCATCGCTCCGGAATGACGGCGATTGTTGCAACCAAAAAAAAGAGGCCCGCTTTCGCAGGCCTCTTTGGTTTAGCTGTCGTAGCTCTCAGGCTCAGCCTCGATGGCCCTGCTTGTGATGCCGGTGGTGACGGGGTTTGCCGCCGCGTCCGGGCCGGTAGGGCTGCAACTCGATATCGGCGATCCCCGCCGCGACGTTGAGGCCGGTCTGGCCCTGCAGGCTGATCGGCTGCAGCGCGTAGGGATTTTCCGGACCGCCGACCAGGAAATTGCCGCCGAAGCCGACGCCGACCGAGGCGTTGGCGCCGACGCCGCCGTAATTGCCGGCGAGGTCGCCGCGCGCCACCCGCCTGGTCGGCGCGTTCACCGCCCAGACCAGCCTTGTCTGGTCGGTGAACCCCAGGTCGACGCCGTAGCGGCGAACGGTGGCGATGTAGGGCTCGGGACGGCGGCCCTCGCTCTGGAACACGCACTGGAACGAGGTGACCGAGCCGACCACGAAGCCGACATTCTGGCCGCCCTGGCATTGCAGCAGGCCGGCGCGCACCTGCGGCGCCGCGCTGGCGCCGCTGATCGAGACGCCGAGCGCGGCGATGGCAAGGGCGATGGTTGAAACTCGCATCAATCTGATCTCCGCTGACTATGTTGGCGGAGCTACGAGAAGAAAATGCCTTGTTCAAAAGAAGAAAGCGCCTTGTCCGAAACAAGGCGCTTCCCGGGAGATGACATCAAACCGTCACGGGTCAATAGTCGGGGTCGCAGCCCATCCTTCGAGACGGCCACTTTGTGGCCTCCTCAGGATGAGGTTCAACTTGCTGAAAAACGACAACCTCATGCTGAGGAGCGAGCACCGCGAGCGTCTCGATGCATGGGCCGCAAGCGGCTCACCGAGTTCACTTAGGCAGCTCTATCTCAGATTCCCGCAAAAGCGCTGGATGCGTTTGCAGGCTTCCTCGAGGTCCGACGTCTTGGTCGCATAGGAAATCCGGAACGCCGGGCCGAGCCCGAACGCCGAACCCTGCACCACCGCGACGCCCTCGTTTTCCAGAAGCTCCGTGACAAAATCCTCGTCATTGGCGATCACCTTGCCGGACGGCGAGGTCTTGCCGATGGTGCCGGCGCAGGACGGATAGACGTAGAACGCGCCTTCCGGCCGCGGGCACTCGATGCCGCTGGCCTGGTTCAGCATCGACACCGCGAGATCGCGCCGCTGCTTGAACACCTTGTTGTTGGCGGGGATGAAATCCTGCGGACCGTTGAGCGCCTCGACCGAGGCCCATTGCGAAATCGACGACGGGTTCGAGGTCGACTGCGACTGGATGGTCTGCATCGCCTTGATCAGCTCGGCGGGGCCGCCGGCATAGCCGATGCGCCAGCCGGTCATGCAATAGGCCTTTGACACCCCGTTCACGGTCAGCGTGCGATCGTACAGTTTCGGTTCGACCTGCGCCGGCGTGGTAAAGACAAAATCGTCATAGACCAGGTGCTCGTACATGTCGTCGGTCATCACCCAGACATGGGGGTGCTTGACCAGCACGTCGGTGAGCGCCTTCAGCTCGGCGCGCGTATAGGCGGCGCCGGTCGGGTTCGACGGCGAGCACAGGATGATCCATTTGGTCTTCGGCGTGATCGCCTTCTCCAGCGCCTCGGGCTTCAGCTTGAAGCCGTCGGCGGCGGTGCAGATCACAGGCACGGATTCGCCGCCGGCCAGCGCCACCATTTCCGGATAGCTCACCCAATAGGGCGCGGGAATGATCACCTCATCGCCCGGATTGATGGTGGCCATCAGGGCATTGTAGAGCACCTGCTTGCCGCCGGTGCCGACGATGATCTGGTTCGGCGCGTAGGTCAGGCCGTTCTCGCGCTGAAACTTGGCGATGATCGCCGCCTTCAGCTCGGGAATGCCGCCGACGTCGGTATATTTGGTCTTGCCGGCCTCGATGGCGTGGATCGCCGCCAGCTTGATGTTGGCGGGCGTGTCGAAGTCGGGTTCGCCGGCGCCGAGGCCGATGACGTTGCGGCCGGCCGCTTTCAGCGCGCGTGCCTTATCCGTGACCGCGATGGTCGCGGACGGCTTCACACGGTCGAGCGCAGCGGACAGGAAAGGCATCATCGTCTCCTTGCGGTCATGGGCATCATGGTGCGGGCGCACCGATCCACGACTCTTCTTGATGGGATCGAGGCACCCTAAAGCGCGGCACGCTGCATCGCAAGAAGCTTGCCCGGTTGCGGGCCAACTTTGGGGAAAGACAGCCCCGTGCGGGGCGCGCAATATTCGCAAAATTTCGCCGCGAAATGACTCATATCCGGCAAGGGAAATGCGAGGGCCGGCAGATTGGCGCTAGGGTTGGCCTCAATCGTTAAAGCGTGCTGGCAGGATTTCTGCGCGGTTGCAGTGCAATAGAGGTTTTCGACTTTTTCGAGGGCACGGGCCTTGCGACACAACCGCAACGGCATCATTGTTTAGCCGCGTTGCGGCGCGACAAGGTAACATCTTGAAGGCAGGCTTGGCACGACGACTGAACGGCTGCGTTCCTCCGATCGAACTGATTTGAAGATGTACAAGCTCTATTCGATGCAGCGCTCCGGCAACAGTTACAAGGTCCGCCTTGCGCTGGCGCTGCTGAACGCGCCCTATCGCGCCATCGAAGTCGACATTCTGCGCGGCGAGAGCCGCACGCCGGACTTTCTCGCGAAAAATCCCAGCGGACAGGTGCCGCTGCTGGAAGTCGCGGACGGACGCTACCTCGCCGAGTCCAACGCCATCCTGTGGTATGTCGCCGGCGGCACGCCGCTGGCGCCGGAATCGCGGGTCGAACGCGCCGAGGCGCTGCAGTGGATGTTCTTCGAGCAGCACGCGCTGGAGCCGAACATCGGTGCGGCCTATTTCTGGCTGGCGCTGGTCAAGGGCGGCCGCGACCTGCAGACCCACGCGCTGGAAGACTGGATGGAGCGCGGCTATGCCGCGCTGCAGGTGATGGAAAACCACCTCAAGACTCATGAATATTTTGCCGCGGGACAGCTGACCGTCGCCGACATCGCGATGTACGGCTACACCCATGTCGCCGACCGCTGCGACTTCGACCTCGCGACCTTCCCCGCGATCCGGACCTGGTTGAGGCGAGTCGAGCAGACCAGCGGATTCGTGCCGATGGACTGGCAGCCCGGTGCCGGGGATGCCCGGGTCGACGCCCCCGGCATCGCCGCCGAGGCGTGAAAAGGCCGGTTCTGCCGTCATCGTGTGACGGCTGTTGAATACCTTTCTACCAGAATAGCGGGCATAACCCGGCCTTTTGCCGTCGTTTTGCCATTTTCGAGGCCTGCGCCGCCGCAATATTGCCAGCGATTCCTGCGAGCGTCCAACGACAGGGCGATTCGCTCGCCCGCTCATTCAGGAATCTACGGCTATGCCCCGGTCGTCCGGCGCTCTCGGCTTTGACGGCCGCTCCGCGCCAGTCGCTTTGTCCAGACTGACCCATGTCGTCGCCGGCCGGCTGGCGATCGGCGGGCTGTCGCTGTGCCTGATCGTCGCCCTCATGGTGGTGTCGATCGAAGTCGCGATGGCGCTGCCCATTCCGGCGTAATGCTCAAATCCCTGGTGCAGGTTACGGGCTTCCAGCACCTCAACTGCCAGCGATGATGCCATCGCGATCGGGCCATCATGAATAAGACGCCAATGGTCCTTGTGACGGCCTCGTTGACGGTTGCGACCGTGCTGACGGCGTCGTTCCTGATCGTCACCTCCACCCGCGGCGAAAACACCTCCTTCGCGTCGTCGGCGGGCCAGCTCGAGGTCCAGACCGTCGCCAGCGGCCTGGTCAATCCATGGGCGCTGGCGTTCCTGCCCGACGGCCGGATGCTGGTGACCGAGCGCGCCGGGCGCATGCGCATCGTCACGCCGGAAGGCCAGGTTTCGCCGCCGCTGAAGGGTGTGCCCGAGGCCTGGGCCTCCGGCCAGGGCGGATTGCTCGACGTCATCACCGACAAGAGTTTCGCGCAGAACAAGACCATCTATTTCTGCTACGCCGAGCGCACCGCCGGCGGCGGTCGCACCGCCATGGCACGCGGCAAACTGAACGACGGCAGCGGCCGGCTCGACGAGGTCAAGGTCATCTTCCGCCAGGAGGGACCGCTGTCGTCGGGCAACCATTATGGCTGCCGCATCGCGCAGGCCGGCGACGGCAATCTGTTCGTCACGCTGGGCGATCATTACAGCGCCCGCGACGAGGCGCAGAATCTCGGCAATCATATCGGCAAGCTGATCCGGATCGCGCCCGACGGCTCGGCGCCGGCGGACAACCCGTTCGTCGGCCGCGATGGCGCCAAGCCGGAAATCTGGAGCTACGGCCACCGCAACCAGCAGGGCCTCGCGATCGATCCCGCCACCGGCGATCTCTGGGAAAGCGAGCACGGCCCGCGCGGCGGCGACGAGATCAACCTCGTCGGCAAGGGCAGGAATTACGGCTGGCCGGCGATCGGCTATGGCATCGATTACAGCGGCGCCAGGATCCACGAGGCCGCCGCCAAAGACGGCATGGAGCAGCCCTTGAAATACTGGGTGCCGTCGATCGCCCCGTCGGGTCTGGCGTTCTACAGCGCAAAGCTGTTTCCGAAATGGACCGGCAGCCTGTTCACCGGCGCGCTGTCCGGCAAGATGCTGGTGCGCCTGCAACTCAACGGCCACACCGTGACGTCGGAGGAACGCCTGCTGCCCAACCTCAACGAACGCATCCGCGACGTGCGGCAGGGCCCCGATGGCGCGCTGTGGCTGCTGACCGACAGTTCGGCCGGACGGATCCTGCGGGTGTCGCCGTCGGCGAAATGACGGACGCCTGCCCTGAACGCGTGTCAGCCACTATCGCTCCATCACGCGTGACTGATCCTGCTTCGCTGCAATTGGCTCATCCCGGCGCGTCGCCCGGCGCTCCAGTTTTGCCGCCAAATTCAACCCAATCCCGGGCCGGCTCCATGGGCACGCCGCGATGCAGATCGCACATCCGTGCGTCTGATTGAAGAAGGGCAAGCACCGGTCGAAGTCGACGTACCATTTCTCGACGCCCCGAACCATTTGCTTGACCGGACCGATCGCCTCCGGCGGACATGCGTTCTCGCAAACCCTGCAATTCACGCAGAACGAGTCGACATCGAAGGTTCGTGGCGGGGTGGGCATGAACGGCGCGTCGGTCAGGACGGCGGAAATCCGGAAGGATGAACCGAACTCGGCATTGATCAGCGAGCCGTGCTTGCCGAGTTCACCGAAGCCGCAGGCAATCGCCGGCGGAATCATCATCACCTTCGTTGTCATGGGCCCCGTCAGCGGCTCCGCCTCCCAACCTTGCCGGCGCAGCCACGCAGCGATGGACTTTGCAGCCGCCGCGGCGCGCCCATATTGCCTGACCACTTCCGCGCCGGCCGTAGCCTCCGGCGCGGTCGCGATCTGTTCGTAGTCATGGGCGAAACCCAGCATGATGATGTTCTTCTGCGGCGCATGCTGGCCCTCGTAAACCCATTCCGGATCCATCTCGGCGACGCCCCACATATCGAAGCCGGCCGCCGCCGCAAGGGCGGCCATGGCGTCGTTCCAATCCTCCGGTCGACGCTCCACGGGCCGACCTGCGACTTCGGGCATCGGGCTGGCCAGCAGCTTCGCCCGCTCTTCGCGAGCGCGCGAAAGATGCGGATTGCCAGGATCAACCTGGTAGAACCACCGCTGCATCGCCCCGTGTGCGATCTCGTCGGGGTCTGGCGCCCAGTACACCATGTTCGGCCGGCGCGGTGTCGTTTCCCCAAGTCCATTGATGGTATTGCCCGAGATCGCGGGCTTCAAGGCAAGTTGCGCAGGGTCAGGTGTGAACGGCCGGTGGCGGTGGAACATGCCGGAGTCCTACGTCTATTGTCCGGGACGGACTGATCCGATGAACGCATATCTTTAGCATGGCGCGAGCGTGTTGCCAGCCGCTCTCGTCAGACACACTGTGTTCATCACGGCTCACTCCCCCCGAAACACCGGCTTGCGCTTTTCGTTGAAGGCCAGCACGCCTTCGCGGCGGTCGGCGGTGGGGACCAGGCGGTTGTACGCCTCGATCTCGAAGGCCATGCCGTCCGACACTGACATCTGCAGGCCGCGGTGAATCGCCTGCTTGGCCTGACGCACCGCGATCGGGCCGTTGGCGACGATGCGCCGGGCGATCGTCATCGTGGCTTCCAGGAGATCAGCGGGCTCGACCACGCGGTTGACCAGACCCCACGCTTCCGCCTCCGCTGCCGTAAAGGGCAGCCCCGACAAGATCAGCTCCTTGGCGCGCCGCTCGCCGACGGCGCGGGCGAGGTTCTGGGTGCCGCCGGCTCCCGGCATGATGCCGAGCGTCACCTCGGTCAGGGCAAAGCGCGCATGGCTGGCGGCATAGACAAAATCCGATGCCGCCGCGATCTCGCAGCCGCCGCCATAGGCCGCCCCATTGACGGCCGCGATCAGCGGGACCGGACAAGCCATCAG
>NZ_JAUYAN010000124.1 GCF_030693485.1 Bradyrhizobium sp.
AGCTCGTCCTCATACTGCTTCGGCGCATTGGCGGCGATCCAGGCTTTCGCTTCGGCGCGGAACGCGGCTTCCTGCGGGGTGTCATCGAAGTTCATCGATTTATTCCTTCAAATCCATCGTCGCCCCCGCGAAAGCGGGGACGACACCATTTGACGTTCACGCCGCATTGCGCTTGCGCATGCGATCGATCAGCTGATCTTCCCAATACGACAGGCTGCCGAGCCCGAGCGCGGTGGCGTTGGCGCGGCGGTAGTACATGTGGCAGTCGAATTCCCAGGTGAAGCCCATGCCGCCATGGACCTGGATGTTGTTCTTGGCGCAATGCTGGAATGCCTGGGTCGCGCTGATGCGGGCGGCGGCGGCGGCTTCCGGCAATTCCGAGGCATTGGTCGAGAGCGCCCAGGCGCCGTAGTAGCAGTTCGAACGCGCCAGCGTCGCCGAGACATACATGTCGGCCAACATGTGCTTTACTGCCTGGAACGAGCCGATCGGACGGCCGAAGGCGATACGGTCGAGCGCATAGTCCCGGCCCATTTCCAGCGCGCGGTCGGCGCCGCCGACCTGCTCGAACGCCATCAGTACCGCGGCGCGGTCGAGCACCTGGGTGACAACGCTCCAGCCTTCACCGGCCGCCCCGAGCGGCTCGGCGTTGCAGTTCCTGAAGGTGAGTTCGGCTTGTCCCCGCGACGGATCGAGGTTGGTCAAGGCCTTGGCTTCGACGCCGCCGGCCTTGAGGTCGACCAGGAACAGCGAGATATCGCTGTCGCGTCCGGTCGAGCCGGTGCGGGCGGCGACCACGGCAAAATCGGCGATGGCGCCGTCGGGCACCGGCTTCTTGACGCCGTTGAGGCTGCCGCCGGAGGCGGTGAGCTTGATCGCTTCGGGCGACGGGTTGCCCTTGCCTTCGAACAGCGCCAGCGTGCCGATCGCTTCACCTGACGCGATGGCGGGAAGCCACTTCTTCTTTTGCGCGGCGCTGCCGGCGAGCAGGATGGCTTCGGCCGCCAGATACACCGTCGACGAGAACGGCACCGGCGCCAGCGCGCGGCCCATTTCCTCCGATATCACGCAGAGCTCGAGATGGCCGGCGCCGGCGCCGCCGAATTCCTCGGGGATCGCAACGCCGAGAAAACCCATCTCGGCCAGGCCCTTCCAAAGATCCTTGTCATGGGTGGCATTGCCGTCGAGCACGGCGCGCACTGCCTTCGGCGGGCACTTTTCAGCGAGGAATTTCCGCGCTTCGTCGCGCATCTGCTTTTGTTCGTCGGAGAAATCGAAGTTCATGGCGTGTTACTCGGTTTGTGTGAGGATCGAATAATCTACCGTCGTCCCCGCGAACGCGGGGACCCATAACCACCGGCGACCGTGATGACAAAAGGCGTCGACCATCTTGCCTTCAAGGAGGGCCGCGGCGTATGGGTCCCGGCGTTCGCCGGGACGTCGTTGATGGTTGGACGGATAATCTTCATTGCAGCACAATCACATCCTCTCCGGGATGATCGGCATAGAGCCGTTTCACCAGACCGGCGCGGCGCTCAAGGCCGGCGCGCTGGTTGATGTAACCCTTGTCGGTGAGTTCGTTGCCGTCGATCGAAGGCGGTTCGACCATCAGCATGGCGCGCGCGATCCGCATGCTGCTTCCCGTGCAGGACGCGTTGTGCGCCTCCAGCCCGCGCTTCACGCAGGCGATCACGTCGGGATGCCTTGCGACATCTTCAAACGTCGCGTCGGGATTGCCGACGACCTGTCGACATGCATGGAGGTTAGGCCAGGCCAGCAGGCCGACGAACGGAAGGTCCTGCCCGGCGACCAGCGCGTCATGCACCACGGGCGTCGCGGCCGCAATCGCATCCGTGCGCAGCGAGCCTACATGCACGAACGTTCCCGTCGTGAGCTTGAAATCCTCGACCACGCGGCCGGCGAAGATGATGCCCTGCAGGGGATCGGCGGGATCGACGAACACACCGGCGTCGCCGATGCAATAGAAGCCTTCCTCGTCGAACATTTTCCTGGTGAGTTCGGGTTGGCCGAAATAACCGGGCGTGACGTTGATGCCGCGCAGCCGCAACTCATACTTGTCGCCTGATGGCACCATCTTCAGTTCGACCCCGGGGAACGGCAAGCCGATCAGGCCGACGCGCTCGGTGTCCCAATAGGTTCCGGTGGAAGTCGGAGCCGTCTCGGTCGAGCCCCAGCCGGTATAGAACACGATGCGCTCGCCGGTGGTCTTCACCGCCAGCGCCTGCATGCGGTCGTAGAGATCGTCCGGAAGTCGCGCGCCGCCATAGGCCATGACGGTGAGATTTCTGAAGAAATTGCGGCACAGCGCGTCGTCCTTCTCCATCGCCGCCGCAAGCGCCGCATAGCCCGCCGGCACGTTGGCGTAATAGGTCGGGGAAACATCGTGCAGGTTTCGCAGCGTCTCATCGAACTGCCCGGGTATCGGCCGGCCGTCATCGATGTAAAGCGTGCCGCCGTCGACCAGTATCGGATGAAACGCGGCGTTGCCGCCCATGGTGTGATTCCACGGCATCCAGTCGAGCATGGTCGCGACAGGCCCGTTCGGATCGCGCGGCCGCACCTGCATCATCATCGCGGCATTGGCGCACATCATCTCCTGCGTGTTGATGACGGCCTTGGGCATCCCGGTGGAGCCGGAGGTGAACAGCAGTTTTCCAACGGTATCGGGCGTGATCGCGGCGATCGATTGCTCTACATCGCGTGTCACCGGCGTTGCCGCGAGATCCGCGAAGGCGATGCTCTCGATGCCCGGGCAGGGACGCGCGACATGGATGACGGTGACGCCGTCGAGATCGAGCGCCTTCAGCGCCTTCTCGAAGGCCGGGCCGTCCTGCACCATCACCACCCCGGGCTTGATCAGGTCGAACAGATATTTCAGCTTCAGATGATCCTGGCTCATCAGCGAATAGGCCGGGGATACCGGGGCCGCCGGAAGCCGCGCCTGCATCGCAGCTTGTGTCAGCAACGCATGCTCGATCGAATTGCCGGAGAGGATCGCGACCGGACTGCCCGGCTTGAGCTTCAGATCGAGCAAGCCCTGCGTCAACCCGTCGACGATTTGCTTGGCTTCGCCGTAGGAGACTTTCCGCCATTGCCGGTCGCTGCCGGCGCGCTGCGCCAGCCAAATACGGCTCGGCGCTTCCGTCGCCCATTTCGCCAGCGACGCCGGAATATGGCTCTCATAAGACTGCAGCGGAATCCGCGACTTCAAAATGATGACGCCGTCGGGCCGCCGCAAGACCTCGATGTCGCGCGCCAGCCATTCGATCTTGCGAAAGGCGGGCTTCGTCATAACCGCGGCGGCTTTTCCACTCATTATTGCGTCTCCCGGAATTAGGCCTTTGCGGCCGCTTTTTCTTATCGCCTGATATAGACAGGCTTTCGCTTCTCCAGAAAGGCCCTGATGCCCTCGTTGAAATCTTCCGAGCGGCTGCACAGCACCTGATTGCGGTCTTCCATCGCGATCACGGCCTCGATCGAGCCCGCATCGACGCTCATGTTGAGACATTCCTTCGACAGCCGCAAACCGACCGGCGACGCCGTCATCATCGCCTCGACATAGGGCGCCGCCGCGGCATCGAGGCCGCCTTCCTCGACGACTTCGGAGACCAGCCCCACCGCCAATGCGCGTTCGGCATGGATGAACCGCCCGGTCAGGATCAGCTCGGAAGCAACCGACACGCCGACCAGCCGCGGCAGGAAATAGCTGGTGCCGATGTCGCAGCCGCCGAGCCCGAGCTTGATGAAGGCACAGTTCATCCGCGCCGACCTGGTGGCGATGCGGATGTCGGCGGCGAGCGCCAGCGCAAAACCGCCGCCGGCCGCGGAGCCCTGCACCAGCGCGATGATCGGCTGCGGGCAGCGCCGCATCAGCATCACAATGTCGGCGATCCGGCGCTGCGAATCCAGCGACTCCGTCACGCCGGGCGGTTCCTGCTGCCCGGCACGCCGCGCCATCGCATGCTTGAGATCGAGCCCGGCGCAGAACGAAGCGCCGGCGCCCTTCAGCACCACCACGCGGGTGGAACGGTTGCGCTGCAGGCCTTCGAAATAGCCGTTGAGCGCGTCGATCATATCGGGATTGAGCGCGTTGAGACTGTCCGGGCGATTGAGCGTCACCCGGTCGACCCCGTCGTCATGTTCGATCAGCAACGGTTGAATCACGCCGACCTCCCCACCGTCGTCCCGGCCAAGCGAAGCGCGAGCCGGGACCCATACGCCGTGCATTCTCGTTGGAGCATGGTCGCAGAGACCTTTTAAAACAGAACCGCCGCGGAGTATGGGTCCCCGCGTTCGCGGGGACGACGAAAAAGGGTAACTACCTCGGCGCCATGCGGATGGCGCCGTCGAGGCGGATGGTTTCGCCGTTGAGCATCGGGTTCTCGACGATGTGCACCGCGAGGTTGCCGTATTCGGAGGCGTCGCCGAGCCGTGCGGGATGCGGCACCTGGGCGCCAAGGCTCTTGCGGGCTTCCTCGTTCAATCCCATCAGCAACGGCGTCAGGAACAGGCCGGGCGCGATGGTGTTCACGCGAATCTTGAGGCTG
>NZ_JAUYAN010000132.1 GCF_030693485.1 Bradyrhizobium sp.
CCGCTGCTGGCCATGAAAGCTGCTTGGCAGTTCCTCGGCAGTTGCCTTGCTGCCCATGCTTCGAGACGCTCGCGTCGCTCGCTCCTCAGCATGAGGTTGTTGTGTTTCAGCAAGTTAAACCTCATCCTGAGGAGGCCACGAAGTGGCCGTCTCGAAGGATGGGCAGCAATACCGATTTATGATTCCAGTTACTAGGCCTTGACGTCGACCCGGGCCTGCTGCTCGGCCTGCCGCTGAGCGTCGACAAGCGCCTGCACGTCGCTGTTGATGACCGTCGCCGGCGCTTTTGCGGTCTCGTCGATGACAAGCTGGATCTTGGCCTGCGTCACCGCGGCAGGCACGGGATAAATCACCATGGCACCCTCCTGGACTTCACCAGACTGCCAGCGGGGCGTTTATGATTTGCAAATAGACTCGGTTAATGACGATTCTTTAACCAGTCATCCGGGCCGATTTCGTGGCCTCTGTTCGTTCTCCGTGAACAGAAAGAGTCCATGGGACCGCGCGAAAATACGCGAAAGCCGACCGGCCAGGCACGCCTGAAATTTCAGGCCCGTGAAACTTAAAGGCCCGGCGCACAAAAGCGCCTTGCGCGCGCCGCTAAAACAGCAGAAGCCAACCAGTTCAGGGCCAGCCCTTGCCGCTTGCAGGTGCGTGTGCCCGTCCTAATGTCGATCCCCATTGAGGAGCCCGTGTGATGCTGAACGATCGCGAAAAGATTCTGACCGCGCTCCGCGAGAAGCCGCTCAAGATCTACGAAGTCATGAAACGCGCCAACCTTCCCAACGAGGAGGCCTGCCAGTCGCTGTTGATGAAAATGCGGAGCGAAGGCGCGGTGAAGTTCGACATCCACAAGGGCCGATGGCTGATCGGGTGAGCGACGAGACCGCAGGTACGGCTCACCCGTGGCATTCAGTCGTCGGCCTTCCCCACCTTGACCGTCCCGTCCGGCTGGACAAATACCTTCTCGACTTTCCCGAACAGATCTTCCGCTATCATGCCAAACCCGGCCCCGAAGCCGATCTCGAGAATGACGAGCCAGCGCCGGAGTTCAACGGTCGTCGGTCCGACTACAGCCGGGTAGCTAAAAACAAAAAATAGCAACGCTCCGCTAAACGCCAACGCTACCGTAGTGACAACGGCCACATAGTTCACACCTACCGGCTCGGCAGCAGCAATCATTGCCTTCCTGTTCTGGACCGCTGACCGGACAACGGCAAGGAAAAATCCGGCGCTGACCGGAACAAGCAGTAAGGCCAGGTCAAGCCGCTCGGTCGCCACGGGGATGTAGCCGCTCTGCCAAACGACGATACCGAAGAAGGCCACGATGTGGGTCGCGAGGACAATAAGGCCCACAACAAGTCTCATCACTTCGATGTTCAAATGACCCCCCTTCCGGTCAGCTTAATTCGCGCGCGGCGCGCCGTATGATTTGACAAGAATCTTTGCCAAGTGGTCTCTCAGATCGATCTCTGCCTTCGAGTCCCACTCGATACGCTGAAAGCACTGGCTTCTTCCACTCTTGTCCGGATCGTCCGTCATCGGGCCGCCGCACACAGCCGTATCAAAGAGATAAACCCTTACCCGGGAACACTTGCCGCCACTCTCTTCCTCGAAATAGAGTTGGACATACGCTTTCCACCAGTGCCCGTCCTTGTAGAAGAAGTCGCGGCCAGAGTGACTTTTCAACTTCACCAGAAAGGTCTGGTGCTGCTCCGGCGAAACGTTTACTTCCCATTTCCCGGATTCTTGCAGAAGCTTCTCAAGCCCTTCGCTGATCTTATCGCAAAACTGCGTCTTGAAGGTGAAATCCTGATTGGGCGGCACGCCAGCTATCGTATGATAAATATTCCGTTTGAAAAGGTCGTCCACCGGCAGGTTGTCGTACGGAGCTTTATTTGCATGTCTTCTATCGTTCAAAGCCAGAGCTTCGACACTTCCCGGATAGTAGTCCTTCTCTGTCTTGAACTCAGCGTACTTCGCGGATGTGGCTGGCCCGCCGACGCCCACCCAAGACCCTGTTTTAGCGCTAAAGTGATATGAAAACTTCTGTACGGGGGCAATCGCAAGATCCGTTAAGGCCTTGCGAACAATTTCGATATCACAAGAGGTTTCCACTAGAGAGGGACATTTATCGTAATCCTCCCGTTCCCTTGCGATTTTTTTTGCGCGCTCCTCATCTTCAACACGATAAAATGACAGCTCGATATTACCCGCTTCAACGACACTGCCTACCACAAGGCTGATAGCGCCATCCTGCCACAATGATCGAGTGTAGCCCTTCAATACGGACTTTGAGTATGACCTAAGATACATAAACTCAGGCGCACCCTGAAATCGGAACACCGATTGTTCCCGGGCTGACACCGAGCTCATCAACAGTCCATATGAAAACATACAGATAGCTGTCCCTAACACCGCCACCCAAATGTTTCGCGGTATCCGCGATTCTCGCATCCTTTACTCCGACAGAATGTTTTGAAGTTTAAGCGAAGTTGCTAGCGGAAGGGCAGCTGCGGAGCCATGAAGGGGCGGCGGGCTGGTCAGCAGCTTGTCACGCTCAGCGCCTTCGGCCTTACGGCGCTCGGCGCGTTCAAGGATGCGTTGGGGGTTGCGACCGGAGCCGATCGCGGCAGCAACCGCTTCGGCTGTCTCGGGGTCGTACTGCTGCTCGATTTGCTTGTGGACCCGGCTGGCCTTCCAATGGCGACCGGCCTTCCATCCCCAGCAACCCCAGCTGGTGACCGACTTGATGATACCCAGTTCCTTCGAGATATCGAACGGACTACTCACGCAAACGCCCCACAACCCCAGGTAAGGGTCGCCGGGAACGATTCGCAAAACAACCTGAAAGTGTGCAACAGTTTCCAACATAACAGCATGAGCCCCTTCCGAAGTCTTGCGGAAAGCATTCCTTATCCTTCGCCGATCCTCGGTAAACTAAGCCGGGAGGTCGACCACGCACCCCGACGTGAGTGCTCGCTTGGCTGGAGAACCTTTTAGTACCGTACAACCAAATCGATGCGGATTCTCATTAATATTTGTAATTCAGCCGAATGACGTACTGATTGAGCCACGTCATCGTCTCCTTGTTCGTACCACGCTCGTAGCCAATCGAAATCGAGGCGTCGCCGTCCGCGGTAATGTTGTAGGCTACCTCAGCAGCATACCTCGATATCGACTGCGACGAATAAGCGTCCCAATAACCCTGGTAGGTAAATACGGCGTTGAGCCGATTCTGCAGAAACTCAGGAACGACGAGGCTTGTCGGGAAGAAGAAGCCATACACTTGCACCGTGCCGCCCACCCATGCATACCGCCCGACCTGCAGGTCTGTAAAACCGATCTTGTCGACGCGTCTGGCATCGGCCTCAGCTTGAACCCGCCAATACCAATCGAAGTTAGGTGAAAGCAGCGTCGGTGAACCTCCGAGCCTGACCGCGTATTGCCAAGGCTCCCAAGACGCGGTTGCACCTTCAGACCGCGTTACGCCGCGAAAGTCGGTCTGATAATAGGGTGAGACCTTGAACGCCTGAAGATTGAACAATCCTCCGAAAATGTTCCACTGCGCGTCGAATCCTCCAGTCAGCGCACTTTTCTCCGACTTCTTCACCGGATCGTTGATGCTGCCTTGCGCCGATATCCATGGGGCGATCGCGAATGCCGAAAGATATGCCTGATCGATAGTATATCCCGGGGGACGCTCAAGGCAGGGTTGCCGCCAACCCTCAGGCAGCACGGCGACCATTCCGTTTATCTTAGCCGTACGAACATGCTCCGCTTGATCCCCAGTATAACTAATCGAAGCACCCTGTGCCTTCGAGCGGGCCGTGATGCCATACAGGAAGCTATCCATCCGATCGCGTCGTACAAAGATTGCCTGCGGCTTCTTGCACTCATCTGGCAAGGCTTTCGGCGTTTGGACGAGATCCTCAAGCGGGATGCCGCCCCGCTTCGCATCATCGATCTCCTTCCCGATCGCGAACAACTTCTTCGGGTCCGTTACGGGCTTAGGAGGCGGCGTTTTCCCGCCGCCGTACCGGCTGTCAATGTCGGCGCGCAGTAACCGCAATTCCTCCGGATCGAGCCGGCCATTCGTGTTGGTATCATACTTGGCCAGAATCGGATCATCGCGATGGGCTGCATAAATGTCCCGCTCCGCCTTGTTCAGCGCCTCGTTTCTGTCTTGGTCGTAACGCCGCAGCTCTTCGAGCGTCAGAGCGTTGCCAATGCCAGGGAAAAACAAGAGCAGGACGACGATCGCAAATTTCGCACCCATGTTCGCCTCTTAAGTCGCAGTAACTGTCCATCCGTTGCCCTGGAAGTTCTTAACAATGGCTCCCCCAAGGTCGCCCATGTTTTGAACATTCACCATGTCATTCGACTGAAGATCGAGATGATACGGCTTGAATTGATCTGTGTGGTTTAGATGGTCTCCATAGGCGATGACGTTGGTGATGCCGTAGTCACTAGGCGGATCCGCAAGGTCCTTAATCGAACGGCCCAGAACACTCACAAACAACGCATAGATTCTCGAAGCAGCTATTGCCTTAGCCGCGTGCGCGGCCCTGAACAGCCCACGCGGCTTCGGTGCGGCGCTTTTTTTTGCGGCTTTCTTTGCTTGTTTCTTTGCTGGTTTCCCCAATTTCATCTCCCCTGAGTTTTTAGATTACGAACACTCGTTTCCGCTATTTGCCGGGCGCACCAGGCTTAGCTGGTTCAACGGCCCGCGTTTAGGACTGGCACACTGAGATTTGTTGACGTCGTAGGCTGTAGCGACGAACAGGACCGACGCACCAAGTGCTGACAGCATCTGCCTAGCCCTGGTTAGATCAACGATGGGATTCGCCGCGCTTTCGAGCAAGTTACTTATATCGACGCTAAAGAGGTTCTGCTGGGGCACAGCCGTCACGGTGCTTTGCATCGTCCCGCTAGCGTCATCCGTGGCCTTGAACTGCGTCGCTGCAAAGAAGACGAAGGCCAAGAACGAAATCCACGACAAAACGGATGCGCTGCCTCGCACCGCAAAATCCAAACTCATTTCAAAACCCAAAATATGATTGGCCGCCGTCGACCGAACCTCAATTTAGTAAGTAAACTGTAATTCCAGTAGGATTGCAACCATTACGAGCGTCGTAAATTCGTCGGGGTTGATGAGCTGCCCTACTCTCAACTCTTGACTGAGAATCCTGCACTCAGAGTCGGCGCGGGGGCGAACGATCGCTCCCGCCCTCACCGACACCCGCGTAACCGCTTGCCGGCACTCGATGGTGCATGGCGACGATCATTTAAAACACACCACTCACCCTACGTTGCTCCTTCAGGAGTTGGCAGCAACGCCGACATGACGCAAGATTCTCTAAATCTAAAAAACGCCCTTTTGCCGTATCAATATTGGGGCGAGTCGAAACAAACGACTGGCCGAAAGCGCCGGTAGTCCAATGAATTACTGATACGCCGCCACAATATCCGACACCGCCCGCTCCAGCTGCTTCGCCGTCGAGCACTGGCGCACCACGGTGCAGAACGCCGAATATCGCGGCATTTCGGAATCGCCCCAGCCCCAGGCCATCCGCCCTTCCGGGTTGAGCCAGACCAGCCGCTTGGAGCGCTCGGAAATCGTGCGCAGGATGTCGGCGCGCGGATCGAGGTTGTTGGTGCGGGCGTCGCCGAGCACGATCACCGTGGTCTTCGGCGTCACGCTGCGGAGAAAACTCTTTTCGAAATCCACGAACGAGCCGCCATAGTCGGACGACCCGAAGCCGACCTTCGACATGATCTCGCTCATCGCCTCCTCCGGCGATTTGGTGTCGAGGATGTCGGAGACCTCGATCAGGTGGCCGGAGAACGCAAACGAGCGCACGTCGTCCACCACCTCGTGCAGGCTGTGGATCAACAGCAGGAAGAAATCGGAGACCTGCGCCACCGATCCCGAGACATCGCAGATCGCCACGATTTTGGGCCTGTCACGATGCCGGCGCTTCCACGACGTGAGAAACGGCACGCCGCCCCAGGCGGCGTTGCGCCGCAACGTCTTTCGGGTGTCGAGATGGCCGCGCCGCTGCCGCTTGCGCGGCTTGGAGTAGCGCTCGCGCAGCCGCCGCGCGATGGCACGGATCAGGGCTTTCATCTGCTCGACCTGGCGGCGTTCGAGCCGGGCCAGCGGCGCGTTGCGCAGGATTTCGTTGCGCAGGTTCTCGGTTTCCTCGCGGCCGTAGAGCACCAGCGCCTGGTTGACGACCTCGCGCACGTTTTCGCGCAGCGCCTCGAGTGCCGCCGCCAGCCGTTCAGCGTCTCCGGGATTCGTCGCCGTCAGCGCGTCCAGATCGTCGCGCAGGCGCTCGATGCCGAGCGCTTCGAGTATCCGCGACGAGAAAATGCCACGCTGGGTAAAATAGCGGATGTCGGACAGCGAGGCGGCATTCGACGCTGCCGCCATCGCCGCGGCGATCGCGTTGCGGTCCCGCGACATCAGCATCTGCGCGAGATCGCCGAGCGCCGGGGCCGGGGTATCAGGATCGCCCGCCTCGTTCTCGCTGGGTGCCGAATCCGCGCCTTTGCTATCGGCGGCGTCCTCCGGCGCGGTTTCTTCCGGTACTTCCGGCTGGCTGAAGAACAAATCAAAACAGTCGCCAAGCGCCTGCTTTTCGTCCTGGCTCTTGGCCAGCGTCAGCAGCAGCGTGTCGCGCAGGATGCCGCGCTCGGCAAACCCGACATCGGCCACCGCCTTCATGGCATCGATACTTTCCGCAGGGCTTACCCGAACGCCGGCGCCACGCGCCGCCCGGAAGAAGCGATGCAGTTCCTCGCGCATCAGCCGAACACGCCATGGCGGCCGGCCTTGGCGACGAAGCCCGACACCTGCGGTATCGTGGTTTCGATGTCGGCCTCGTATTTCAGCAGCACGTTGAGGGTGTCCTTGACGGTTTCATGATCGAGTTCCGAAGACTGCAGCAACACCAGCACGCGCGCCCAGTCGATGGTCTCGCTGACCGAGGGCAGCTTCTTCAGGTCGAGCGCGCGGACCTGGTTGATGAAGCCGACGATCTGCTTGCGCAAGGTCGCGGAGATGCCGGGGACGCGGCTCTCGACGATGCGTTCCTCCAGCTTCTGCTCGGGGAAGCCGATATGCAGATGCAGGCAGCGGCGCTTCAGGGCGTCCGAGAGGTCGCGCTCGCCATTGGAGGTCAGGATCACCGTCGGCTTGACGATCGCCGAGACGGTTCCGAGTTCCGGGATCGAGACCTGATAGTCGCTGAGGATCTCCAGCAGCAGGGATTCGAATTCGGCGTCCGACTTGTCGATCTCGTCGACCAGCAGAACGCAGCCCTTTTCCTGCTCCAGCGCCTGCAGCAGCGGGCGCGGCTCGACGAATTCCTTGGAGAAGAACACGTCGCCGAAATCGTGCAGCTTGCCGAGCGCTGCGGCCAGCGTGTCGGCGCCTCCCAGCACTTCGCCGAGCTTGTCCTTCAGGATCTGGGTGTAGAGCAGCTGCTTGGCGTATTTCCATTCATACAGCGCCTTGGCTTCATCGAGCCCCTCATAGCACTGCATGCGGATCATCTTCAGGCCACGCCACGCCGCCAGCGCTTTTGCGAGCTCGGTCTTGCCGACGCCGGCCGGGCCTTCCACCAGGATCGGTTTCTCGATCTTCTCCGCCAGATAGACCGCGGTTGCGATCTGCTTGCTGGCGATATAGCCGGCTGACGCCAGCCCGCGTGTGACGGCTTCGATCGAATCCGCCGGCAGTTGGGTATTCATTCCTGTTGCTCGCTTCCGATTGTATTTCCAGGCCCTGTTGAATTTCCAGGCCTTGTTGAATTTCCAGGCCTTGTTGAATCTCCAAGCCTGATCTGCCGCACCTTGCGCGGCTCGCGGGCGACCGATGCCAGCATGTCGAACGCCGCCAGCGCCCGGGCAATCGCGGCGTCATCGGTGGCGCCCTGCCCCAGCAGTTCGCGGATTTCGCCGACGATGTCGCGCGCCAGCAATCTTACGCCGATCACCCGAGCCGGAACATCCTCTCCCTCGCCGTCGAGCGCCGCCACCGCAAGCCGGCTCGCCGCTTGAACCAGCGACACCAGACCCGCGATGCGGCCGAGCCTCAAGGCGTTCTCTTCCGAGCGTTCGGTATGCGTTGCGGCCTTCTCTAGAAGCCAGCTCAGCAACCCCGAAACATTCGCGGTTCCGACGGTGTCCTCGACATCGCGAAACGGCATGGCCATGACGGGATAGGCGTCGGGCAAGTCGCCAACCCGCGCAGACGCCGGCACCTCGCAACCATCGAGTTCGAGTTCGCAATGGGTCGCCGGCGCCAGCACGTCCAGCGCCGCCATCGGCTTTATCACAAGGCCTGATGTCGCCTTCGGCAGCATGAACAGGCCATAGCGCTTGCGGCCGTCCGCGACCGCGACCACCGCCAGCACCAGGAACAGGTCGGCGACCGGGCCATTGGTGACCCAGGCCTTGCGGCCGCTGATGACATATCCCGCACCACGGGATTCGGCTGTGGTCTTCAGATGCTTTGGATGCGCACCGGCGCCGGGCTCGGAGATCGCGACCGCCGTGCAGACTTCCCCGGCGGCAATCCGCGGCAGCCATTCGGCGCGCTGGTCCCCGGTGGCAAAACCCGAGATGAAAAAACGCGCGATCACCTGCCGGGCGGCGAAGCCGCTCGCCAGTCCCAGCAGGCCGGTTTTGGCGGCAATCGCCTGCTCGGCGAACGCAATTGCAGCGTAGCTGTCGAGCGCAGCACCCGCGCCGGGAAGGCCGATCTGGAACAGGCCGGCTGCCGCCATCGGCCCGAACGGATCGGTGAGGATGTCGTCCTTGGCGATCGACCACCAATGATCGATCCGCGCAGACACGTCATGGCTCGAACGATATGGCATTCAATGAAACAACTTGAATTTAGAGGCACGGTCCAGCGTGCGAGAGGTATTATTACACCATTGCAGACGAGATATCCTACTGTTCATGGGGTTGTTTTCGCATTTTTGTGGTGAGGCGCCGCAGCAGGTCCGCGCCGGGCCCGGGCAGAGGTCGCAAATTGGCCCTTGGGAAGGCCCCGCTCAACTCTTGATCGACGACTGTCGTCCGTTGACAATGATAAAATACAGATTGCGAAAATACACCACGAGGCCGAGCGACTGGCCGGCGATGAAGACGGGATCGCGGCGATACAGCGCATAGATCAGCAGCAGGATTCCGCCGCCGATCGAGAAGAACCAGAACGCCACCGGGATCACGCTCTTGCGCGCGCGCTCGGAGGCGATCCATTGCACCACGAATCGCATGGTGAACAATCCCTGCGCGACGAAACCCAGAATGACCCAGCCATCGAACTTGATGACGAAGACCTCATGCAGATAGGTGGCGAGCATGTTGAACAGGTCAGTCATGAGTCATCACCTCGGTCGCAACGGGCGTCGGTTTCTTGCGGCGGATCAGCCACCACACGCCCGCGAGATCCATGATCCCGATCCATAGCCGGTCGAAGAAGCCGTAATTGGACACGCCGGAATGGCGCGGCCGGTCGATGACGTCGACATAGACGATGTCAAAACCCTCGCGGCGCACCAGCGCCGGCAGAAAGCGATGCAGACCGTCGAAATAAGGCATCATCAGGAACACCTCGCGCCGGAACGCCTTCAGGCCGCAGCCGGTATCGCGGGTGCCGTCGCGCAGGATGGCGTTGCGGACGCCGTTGGCGGTGCGCGACTGCAGCTTCTTGAAACCGGTGTCCTTGCGCCCGACCCGCTGGCCGGCGGCCAGGCCGACGCGGTCGCCGCCGTTCTCGATCGCCGCGATCAAATCCGGCAGGAACGCCGGATTGTTCTGCCCATCGCCGTCGAGCGTCGCCACGATGGTTCCCCGCGCGGCGCGGACACCGCTGCGCACGGCCGCCGATTGCCCCGATGACGTCGCATGCCGGATCTGGCGCAGGTTGGCGCGCGCCTTCATCAAGGCTGCGAGCCGCTCGCCGGTCGCATCGGTGGAGCCGTCATTGACATAGATGATCTCGTACGCCCATCGGCCATCGAGCGCGGCGGCGATTTCCGCAATCAGCGGCGCCACGTTCCCGGCTTCGTTGCGAACGGGAACGACAATGGAAACAACCACTTCTGTCGCGTCAGATGAAGGCAAATCGATACTCGTCGTTGGAGACGGTTTGCAGCCGGAACCCGCTGCGCCGGTGCCTCACGGCGTCCGCTTCTTATGGGGCTGACGCCCCTCCGGCAACCCTTTTGAGGTGCCCCAGCGAGGGCCCCGGAAGCGGCAGGATGGTGCCGTCGCCGCGGATCGCGAAGCCGAGGCGCCTCGCGGCAAACCAGTGGCGCACCGCCATCGCGCCGATCACGCCGACCAGCGCGCCGGCCACCACGTCGCTCGGATGATGCGCCAGCAACACGAGGCGGCTGAACGCGATCGCGACGGCATATACCAGCATCCAGGGGCGGGCCTGCGGCCACAGCGCGGAAACCGCAAAAGCCAGCGCAAAGGCGGTGTTGGCATGTCCGGACGGAAAACTCGCAAAGGCTTCGGAGCCACCGAAATGCCTGAAGTTGAAAACATTGCCTTCGCCGCCGACGAACGGCCGGCCGCGCCCGACCACCCATTTGAGAAAGTCTCCGACCAGGGCCGGCACCATGACGGCGAAGAAGATAAACTGCAGCCGCGTCCCCAGCCCCAGCAGCAGCGACCGCGCCTGCCCGCGCAAGGCCGGGGCAGTGAATGCGACTGCCAGCAACAGCCCTGCCAAAACCCACATCACATAGGCGGATTTGCCGAACTCGGTCAGGATGCGGATCGGCCAAAGGCTCGGCGTGCCGCGTTTCGGCATCCAGCCGATCTCGGTCGCATCCAGCAGGTACATCAGCGCGATGATCGCGGCGCCCAGAATGGCCGTGAGTTGCAGGACGTGGCGCGCCGATCGCCGCGCCGCATCGGCACGGCGCGAATGCGAAGGCGAGCGCACCAGTTGCGCGATCGACCGGCGCGTGACGGCCACGAGATCCGAGAAATAATTTGCTGAGCTGCCGGCCGGCGCAGACATTTTACTGGGTGCCCTCGGAGCGGAAAATCGCGATCGAGATCGCCTTGCCTTGCGAGTAGTTATAGCCGTCGATGCGCGTGGCCACGTTGTAGCGCAGCCCGATCGCTTCGGCGCGCGCCGCGAAGCTGCGTTCCGAGCGCGATTCCACCAGCGCAAACCGGCAACTGCCCTGCCCCAGGAAATCCGCCGCCCCGGATCCGTCCGTCAGCAACGTCGAGGTGCCCGTCATGAACACCAGACTCGGCTCGTGAAAGCCCGCGGCGGCGGCTTTCGGTCCGACGCAGACCACGTTGCGCAAGGCGCGGGCGATCTCGGGGCTCGGAAACAGTGGCGTCAGCGAGGGCAACACGATGCCATAGACCGCAATCGCCAGAAACATCGCGGAGACCACGGCGTTGAGCAGCGAACGTTCGGCGCGGCTGTCCTCGTAGAGCCACCACGCGAACAGCCCGAAGATCAGCGCCGCCGCGATGAAGGGCCAGGCCAGAAACACCGGCTGGCGCGTCAGCGCGATCGCGCCGACCACGGCCAGCACCGAAGCCCCCGCCGGAATCACGAACCACCAGGCCGCGCCCCGCATCAGCCATGAGCGCGACAGCACGCGGCGTTCCAGCGCGCCCACCGCGAGGATCGCGATCGCCGGATAGAGCGGCAGCACGTAATGCGGCAGCTTTGTCATCACCAGTTCGAACACGATCCAGGACGGTATCAGCCATGCCAGCAGGTATTGCGCGCCGGGCTCGCGCCGCGCCCGCCACACCGCCGGCGCGGCCATTCCCGCCAGCGCAGCCCCCGGCCAGAACGTGATCCAGAACAACGCCAGATAGAACCCGGGCGGTGCGCCATGGGATTCCTGCGCGGCGAATTTCGCCAGCATGTCGCGGCCGACTGAATCGGTGAAGAAGGTCTGGCCGGCGCGCCAGAAGATCGCAACGAACCAGGGCAGCACCAGAACCAGCATCCACATCAGGCCCCAGACCGGACGCAGCCGCCACAGCCACGCCGCCGAGCGGTCGAGGATCGTCAGCGTGACGATCGTGAGTGCGACGAACAACAGGATCAGCGGCCCCTTGAGCAGGATGCCGGCGGCCAGCGCGGTCCAGAAGATCGCCGGCCAGGACCATGGCGGCCGCAGCGGATCCTCGCCGCGCTGCCACGACAGATAGACCCGCGCCATCGCACCCATCGCCGCGACCACGGTCAGCAGCAGCATCGCATCGGTTTTCGCCAGCCGGGCTTCGGCGCCGAGCAGCACCGAACTGCACATGATCAGCCCGGCCAGGATGGCGCCGCGCCGGGTCACGAATGCCAGCGCCGTCCAGTAGGTCAGCAGCACCGCCCCGATCGCGCCGATCAGCGAGGGAATGCGGTACAGCCAGATCCGGATCTGTGCCTGCGGCAAGCCCAGCGCCGAAACGGTCTCGACCACGGCCGACTGCATCCAGTAGATGCCGACCGGCTTCTTGTAGCGGACGTCGTCCTGGAAGCGGATGTCGACGAAATCGTTGCTCTCGACCATCTGCTTGGTCGCCTGCGCGAACCGGGCCTCGTCGCGATCGATCGGCGGGATATTGAAGAAGCCCGGCAGAAACAGCACGAGGCCGCAGCATACGAGAAAGAGCGTCGCCCTGACGTGACTGGCGGCCACGAGGTCAAGCAAGCCGGCAAGCCGGCTGCCCGGATTGACCCGGTTCTTCGGCTCGCGCGGCTCTCCAAATCGGGGGCGGGCATAGGTCTCGACCATGGTTCCGCATACGCCGAAACCGCTATCCCCACAACCGGTTAGGTACCCTTTATTGAATTCGGATGACAACTGTGTCCGTGGCGCCCACCGCGTCGATCACGGTCAGTCGGGCAAAGCCCGGACCGGGCGGCTCGACCAGCCGCTGGCGCCGGCCGTCGAATTCCCCCACCGAGACGCCGTTCACCAGCATGGTGAGCGGCAGCACGCCGCCGGCAACCTTGACCGGCATCGCCGAGAACTGCCCGTCATTGCCGCGGTCGACGTCGATACGCGAGCCATTGAGCGGAAACTGGATGCGCGGCGCCTGCTCGGCTCCGGTGCGGACCAGTTCCCCCGCCGGGCGGAACCGGCGCAGCGGCAGCGGCAGTTTGGCGTTGCTGGCGACCAGCGTCCCCTTGGGCGGCTTCGGCAGCGCTGCCGGCAGTTTTCCGGTGCGGGCGAAGGCATCGAACAGGATCGGGGCCGCGGCGGTACGCCCGACCAGCCCCGGCACCGGCGCGCCGTCGGGCCGCCCGACCCAGACGCCGATGGTGAGCTTGCCATCGAAACCGACCGACCAGGCATCGCGATAGCCGTAGCTGGTGCCGGTCTTGAACGCGATCCGGTTGTGCGCGGCGTTCTCCGGCGGCGGCGTGCCGATCAGCACATTGCCGACCTGCCAGGCCGCGACCTGATCCATCAGCCGCAGATTATCGCGCGCATCGTCCGTCGACCTGACGATTTCGCGCAAAGGCCTGGCATTGCCGAGCCGCGCCAGCCCGGAATAGAGCTGCACCAGATCCTGCAGCGTGACGCCGACGCCGCCGAGACCCATCGCGAGGCCCGGTACCTCGTCCTTCGGCAGCACCAGATTGGCGCCGGCCTGCTTCAGCCGCGACGACAGGCGGCTGGAGCCGACCCGGTCGAGCAGCGCGATCGCCGGCACGTTGAGGGAAAGTTGCAGCGCCTTGCGCACCGGCACCGTGCCCTGAAAGCTCATGTCGAAATTTTCCGGCGCATAGGAGCCGAAACGGATCGGCCGGTCGTCGATCAGGCTTTCCGGATGAACGAAACCATCCTCGAAGGCGAGGCCATAGATGAACGGCTTCAGGGTCGAGCCCGGCGAGCGCACCGCGCGGGTCATGTCGACCTGTCCGGCCCGCCGCTCGTCGAAATAATCGGGCGAGCCGACATGCGCCAGAACATCGCCGCTCTCATTGTCGACAGCGACCATTGCAACGGAAATGTTCGAGCCCAGCGCGATGGCGCGGTCGCGCGCCAGCGCCTCCAGCACCTTCTGCATACCGGAATCCAGCGTCAGCTTGATGACCGGCGTGTCCTTCACGTTAGCCTGGGCCTGATCGGCGGAATGCGGCGCCAGAATGGGCATCGGCTTGCGCAACCGCGGCACCGGAACCGCCTTGGCCTGCACCGCGTCCTCGGTCGGTACGCGGCCATCCTCGACCATGCGATCGAGCACGCGGTCGCGTGCGATGCGCGCCACTTCGGGATGGCGATCGAGCCGGCGGGTCTCCGGCGATTGCGGCAACGCCACCAGCACAGCGGCTTCCGCCAGCGACAATCGCTTTGGTTCCTTGCCGAAATAGGCGATGGACGCCGCGCGAATGCCCTCGAGATTGCCGCCGAACGGCGCCAACGCCAGATAGAGATCGAGAATCCGGTCTTTTGTCAGTTGCCGCTCGAGCTGAATCGCACGGATCATCTGGCGAAATTTGGCTGACAGCGAGCGCTCGCGCCGCGGCTCCATCAATCGCGCCAGTTGCATCGTGATGGTCGAGCCGCCGGAAACGATGCGGCCGCGACTGGCGAACTGCCAGGCGGAGCGGCCCAGCGCCCGCGGATCGACGCCGTGGTGGGAGTAAAACCGCCGGTCTTCGTAGGCCAGCAGCAGTTTCAGGTAGGACGGATCGACGCCGGTTCGCGCGTCGACCGGCAGCCGCCATCGGCCATCCGCCATGGCATAGGCGCGCAGCAGCTTGCCGTTGCGGTCGACGATGGTGGTCGAGATTTGTCGGGCCTGCTCGAAGGGCAACGGGCCGAGCGATGCAACCCAAGCGGCGAAGATGCCGCAGATAAGAACGATACCTAGCGTAGCAGCGCCAGCGATGCGAAGTAGTTGCCGCTTTATCCTCCCGCCATGGCCGGGCTTGACCCGGCCATCCACGTCTTCCTTGTTGCCCGATGCACTCATTTCGCCGCACGCACCTCAACTGTGCCCGTGCCGGTGCGGCCGTAGCGCGAGGGATTGTACATGTCCTCGACATAGGCCTGCGGCAGCACGTATTTGCCAGGCGATACCGCGCGCACCACATAGGCTACCGTGAACACCGCGGCATCGTCGCTGGCCCGGTCGATCGCCGCGGTGAAGCGGTCGTCGCGGAACTCGGTATTCTCAGGCTCCTCGCCGTCGTCGATCCAGTCCAGCGTGCCGGTATCGCCGGATGAAACCAGACGCGGGTTGTCGATCTCGAGGCCTGCGGGAAGATAATCCGACACCATGATGTGACCGTGTTCCGGTTTTGCTTCCGTGACCTTCAGCACCACTGCAAAGCGGTCGTTCTGCTTCACCTTCGACACGTCGGCCGGCTTGCCGTCGAGCGTGAAGTAATTCCGCTCGATCTTGAATCCATTCGAGGCCGCTGGCTCCGGCGTGATCGGCGACCCCGCAACCGAGACCACCGCCTGTAGCGGCGCATCGCCGGTGTTGGTAATCTTGATCGGCTGGCCTGCCACGTCAGCGGCCGTGTAGCTGCGATAGAGCGCGGTCTTGACCGAAGCGCCGTTGACGTCGAGCGTCAGCGTCTCCTTGGCCAGCGCGCGCGCCGCCAGTACCAGCCAGGCATTTTCCTGGGTCGAGGTGTAGGGCGTGAGACCCCGCGCCGCTTCGACGCGCTGGACCGCTTGCGTGAGCGTCGCCCGCGGCGCATTGCCTTCGCTCGCCAGCGAGACCAGTGCCGCGGCATCGCGCAGGGCGCTGCCATAATCGACCCGGCCGAACTCCAGCACCGGCTTCGGCGCCAGGCTTTCGGCGGCGGCGGCATAGACCCTTTCCGCCCTGCCCTTGTCGCCGACCAGCGCCAGCGCCGCCGCCAGCTGCGACTTGGCGATCGGCGTCGCCAGATTGCCGAGCTTGGTATCGGCGAGGTAACGCAGGTCGCCGATCGGCGCCGCGCCGTTGCGGGCGAGCACGTAGAGGCCGTAGGCCAGATCGCGGCCGCCGTCCTTTTCCGGCTCATTGGCATTCACCACGGAGTTGCGGATACGGTCGAGCGCGCTCCTGAACAGCACATCCGGCACCGCGAATCCCTTTTCGCGGGCGCGGGTCAGGAAGTCCGTAACGTAAGCATCAAGCCAGGAATCATCGCCGCCAGCCGACCACAGTCCGAACGAACCGTTCGAACCCTGCCGCGCCAGCAGCCGGTCGATCGCATCCTTGATGCGCTGGTCGACCGCCGTGTCCATGGCAAGATGCGCCCCCGCCGCCAGATCGTTGACATACAGCAGCGGCATGGCGCGGCTGGCGATCTGCTCCGAACAGCCGTGCGGGTAACGGTCGAGCGCCTTCAGGATGGTGGCGGCGTCGAGCGCGGTGGACAGGCTGACCGACAGCGAGACGCCGCCGGTGCCCTGCACCAGATCCGAGAACATATCGGACGTCAGCGTCAGACTCTCGCCTTTGGCCAGGATCCGGATCGAGCGGCGGGCCAGGATCTGCGTCGCCCCCTTGACGTCGAGCACGTAATGCCGCGCCAGCGTCAGCCCGTTCGGCCCCTTGATGTCGACATCGAGCTTGGCGGTGCCGGCGCCGCCGGCATCGAGCGCCAGCGACATCGAAGTGCGTTGCTTGGCCGCGAGTTTGACCGTGATCGCCGGGTTGCCCGTCACCTTCACCGGCCCCGAGGCCTTGACGCTGACGATGTAGTCGCCGGCCGCGCCCTCGACATTGTCGAGGTCGAAACTCATGGTGCCCTTGTCACCATTGAGCAGGAAGCGCGGCAAGGTCGCGGTCAGCACCACGGGATCGCGGACCGTGACATCGGTGGTGGCGCGGCCGAGTTTGGTCGAGGTCCACGCCACCGCCATCACCCGCGCGGTGCCGGCGAATTCCGGAATGTCGAAATCGATGGACGCGGTGCCGTTGGCGGCGACGGTGACGATCCCGGAATACAGCGCCAGCGGCTTTTGCGTGGGCGGACTGCCCTGCAGCTCGCCGCCGGCGGAATCGCCGCCGGTCCTGATCTGGCCGCGTGTGCCCTGCATGCCGTCGATCAGCTGCCCGTAGATGTCGCGGATTTCCGAGGTCATGCGGCGCTGGCCGAGATAGTAGTCGTCCGGCGCCGGCGGCTTGTAGTTGGTGAGGTTGAGAATGCCGACGTCGACGGCGGCGACGACAATCTTGGCGTCCTCGCCGGGATTGAGACCGCCGAGCTTGACCGGAATCTTCAGCGCGGTTCCCGGACGCACCAACGCAGGCGGCGACATGTCCACCGTGAGCGTGCGGGACTTCCTGTCGATGCCGAACCACTTCAGGCCAATTGCGCGACCGGGCATCCGCATGGCGGCGGCGTCAAGCGGCCGGCGCAAGGTCGCCACCACATAGGCGCCGGTGCCCCAATCCTTGCCGACGGGAATTTTGACCTGCGCGGTGCCTTCCCTGACGTTGATGGATTGCGTGGTCAGCAGCCGGTCGCCCAGCACGTTGATGGTCAGCCTGCCGGCCGAGCGCGCATTGACCGACACCACCATGGTGTCACCGGCCAGATATTCCGGCTTGTCGATCGAGGTCTCCAGCAGATCCGGCGTGTCGGCGCTGCCGTCGGAATACCAGCCGACATCGAACTGCACCGAGGTCAGCGGACCATCGGCCTCGGTCGCCTTGACGTCGAGCCGGTAACGGCCGGGCTGCGGCGACAGCGTGATCCGGGACGGCTTGTCGGCGGCAACCGCGAGATCGCCATCGGCCATCCGCTTGGTCGATTTGACCGGTTCATATTCCCAGGACGAGTTCTGCCGGTACCACTGATAGCGGGATTCGATCTTCAAGAGCTCATAACGCAGGCCGTCCCGCGCCAATTGCTTGCCTTCGGGGGTCACGAACACGACGTCGAAGCCGGCCTTGTCGCCTTCCGCGACGCTCTTGTCGGCGAACAGCGGTTTGACCCCGATCATGGCCGCCGCCGGCTGAACCGGCAGCACCAGCTTGCGTTCGATCGACCGGCCGCCGGCTTCCGCCATCCGAACAAAGATCTGGGCTTCCTGCGGACGGGTCGAAGACGGCGGTTTGGCCAGGCTGACCGGGAACGTGGCGACGCCCTTGGCGTCGGATTCAGGCAGGTTTTCCAGCGGCGTGCGCTCGTTGCTGGTGGTTTCCTCATCCGCTACGCCAAACTGGTAGCCGGCATAGCCCGGCCGTCCCGTTGCCGGCGAAACCAGCATGTCACCTTCCAGCTGCAACCCGGAGGCCGGGGCGCCATAGAGGAAGCGGCCATCGACCTTAAGTTCTACCGGAGCATCAGCTTTGATCTGCTTGTCCTTGGCAGTTAATTCGAATTCGATCCGCTCGGGGATGTAATCCTCGACCATGAAGGTAGTTTCGCCGACCGCCGAGCCCTTCGGGTCGGTGAAGGCGCGCGCCCGCCAGGTCCCGGTCGGGACCGCTGAATTGAGGGTCAGCGCCATGCTGCGGCCGCCCGCGCCCTGGTCGGGCAGCACGGCGCGGCGGAATTCGACGCCGTCGGGGCGCTCGATCACCAGCGTCAGCGGCCCGCCCGCCACGGCATTACCCTGGCCATCGCGCAGCAGCGCGGTGAGATAGACCGTCTCACTGGATCGATAGACGCCGCGCTCGGTGTAGACGAAGGCGTCGGCGCCTGCCGGAACCGCCCGGCCGGACACGCCGCGATCCGAGAGGTCGAAGGCGCTGGATTTCAGGCTGAGGAAGGCATAGTCGGTCTTCTCGCCGGATACCGTCAGCATGGCCGGCGACAGCCCGCCCTCGCCCCGCGCCAGCCCCGCCTCGAACAGCACGTGACCGGAATCGTCGGTCTTGCGGGTCGCGAGAATTTCGTTGTTGCGCGCCACCAGACGTACCTCGGCCCTGGCGACCGCGTCGGTCGAAGCCAGCGAATTGACGAACACGTGGATGCCGTCATTGCCAGAGAAGGCCGTCAGCCCCAGGTCGGAAACGATGAACCACTGAGTGGCCAGCGAACCGTCGCTGTCGCTGCCGGGGCCCTTGGCTTCAGCCGTCATGACGTAGACGCCGGGCTGCAGCTCGCCGAGGGCCTGGTCGACCGGAAACGCCGTGGTGACGTCCTGATTGAGCGTGGTCGCGGTGGCGAGTTCCCCGGACCAGACCTTGACTCCGCGCTCGCCGCCGAGCTCGGAAAGCTCGTATTTGCTCAACGCCTGCTGGAAGTCGCTGCTCAGCACGGTGTTGATAAGGTTGCGGTCGCCGATCCGGAACACGCTGACCGTCACCGCAGGGGTATTGACGGTGACCAGGGGAATGCCGCGCTGGCCGGTGCGCGGCAGCACATAGGCGCGCCCGGTGAAGCGCACGAAAGGCTTGCGGTCGCGCACATAGACGTTGAACTCGGCCGATTTGGGCAGGGTTTCCTTCACCGTGGACGGCAGTCCGGCGCGCAGATTGACGTTGTAGCGCTCGCCGTGCTTGAGGCCATCGACGCACAGCTGCTTGCCTTCCGACGTCAGCGCCGGCTTGTCGCTGCCCGCCAGCGCCAGGAACGGCGCAAAGTCGACGCGCTTGGCGAGGTCTTCGGAGAACTGGAAACAGGCGCGCGGCGACGCCGAGTCGGAATCCACGGTGTAATCGAGCAGCCGGAAGCCATGCTGGTCGCGCAGCTTCTCGTATTGCCCGCGCACCTCGGCGACCTCGCGCATGTCGAGCGACAGCCGCAAACTATCCAGCGCCGGACGCCACAGCTTGCGATCCGCCATCGCGCGGCCGAGCACCGCCAGCGCGTCCGCCTCTTCGCCCGCATTGCCGGCGCGCTGGTAGGCGATATAGGCCGCGGTCGAGGCGCGCTCCAGAAGGAAGGTGCCTTCGCTGGAACTTCGGGGCGATATCTGGAAAATGGCGCGGGCCAATCGCAGCCAGTTGCCACTGTCCCCAGGCGAATTGGTCGCGATCTGCCCGAGTATCTGCAGGCCGGTGCGGAAATCGGCGCGCCTGAAGGCGGCGTCGGCATCGGCTTTCAGCGACGCGCTGGATCTTGCCACCGCGCCGGCCTCGCTCTTGATCTGGGCCTCCAGCTTGACCGCCGAATCCTGCAGATCGTCACGTTTGAAAGCCTTGTCCGCGGCCTGTGCCGTAACGAGCCCGAGCGCCAGCGTTGCGCAAAGTGCTGCGGCGCGAATCAAACCAATCATGATGGAGCTCCCTGGGACGCGGACAGTCGCCGCGTTCGGTTCAGAAGTGCGCGAAAAGGTGACGGACTCGTGGCCGCCGAAGCAGGTAGCGAAAAAATCGCGTGCAGCATATGACGAAGCGAGCCCCTGGACGTCACGTGGCAGCCGGCCGTGGCGCAGCATTGCCCTGAGGGCGGACAAACGCAACGATCCACCGTTTCGGTTTGTCGTCCCGAGGCTGAAAATGGTTCGCAAAAGAGCTTGGCCGGACAGCGGATTTTTCATATTGGCAATGCTATGAAGGCCAGGCGCCGTGTAGCTACGGTCCCATAGCTCAACTGGATAGAGTAACGGATTTCTACTCCGTGGGTTGCAGGTTCGAATCCTGCTGGGATCGCCAGTTACGTCTTGGTCTGGCGCCGCGCGGTTCGGCATGCCGGCTGCCTCGGTCTCGATCCGCGAACAGCACCTCGCCGCCCGCACAGCCAGCCTAGATTAACCATACGAATTGCAGCGACCATCAAGAATGGCGCTTCGCCGCATTGTTCGGATGAACGCAAGCCGAAATCGCAAAAAATGGAGCGCGGCGGCGGCGATGTAGGCAAGCCATGAATGTTCATGCTAGATTTTGATGAAATTTGGGATGACGACATGAAGCAGGAGACGGGGCTCGGCTCGAAGCAGGACAAGAAGGCCATCGCCAGCGCGATCCAGCGCCATCTGGACGCCAACGGTCTGGCCCGCAAGGACCTGATTCGCGAGCACCTGTCGAAATCATCGATCGAGAAGCTGTTTCAGGGTGACTTCACCGAGCGCACCCTGAACAAGGTCGAGGGCATTCTGAAAACCGGTTTCCAACGGCAAGCTGCGGTCCGGGACGACACCGCCGCCAAGTCGGTCGGCGGATACGTCTTCGATGCCGTCGAATATCTGCAGGGCGACTATCTCTGCGTCCGGCCGATGTTCGCCAACCCCGTCAACTTTAATGCCTATCTGATCTCGATCGCGTGGAGCGACGCGCAGAAGTGCCTGGTGTTCGAGGAGAAGTCGCGCTTCGACGGCAAGTACCGGCAGGTCGGCACGGTCTATATTCCGTTCGGCACCGCGTTCATGAATCTCGTGAGCTCGAGCGCGGGAAACGTGCGAACCGTCCTGCTGTCGCTGCCAGATACCGAAGACATGATGCGCGGCATCATCTCGACGCTGAGCAACCCCAAAGGCTCGATCTACATTCCCGTCGCCGCCCCCATCGTGCTGCGCAAATTGCGCGCGGGAGAAGAACCCGAGCTCGGCGTGATCGCGCGGGACAACCGCCGCTACGGCGAATATCAGTCGTGGCTCGCGACCGTGTTGACCGAGGAATTCGGGATCTTTGCGGTTCCGCAGCCGCCGGCCCAACGCAAGACCGGGCGCGCCGGCAAGCCGTGAAATCAGATCACCGATAACGACCAAAGGCCCCGGATCGCTCCAGAGCCTTTGCCTATTTCAAACCCTTACGGGCGTCTCTTGGCTGCGACGTCAGTACCCGCAGGTGGCGCAGCGCGGCGGCGTTGCCACGTAATATTCGCGCGCGGGCGCGACCATTTCGACGCGCTGGCGGGTGGCATATTGCGGCGGGGTGCGCTCGTACTGCACGCCTTCCGGCGCTACCATCACGGTCTGCGGCACCATCACGGTGCGGTATTGCGCCGGGGTGCGATGGGCGATGACGCGGCCGGGCGCGACCATCACGGTTTCGTCGACGGTCCGGTACTGCGCCGGCGCAACCTGGCGCTGGTAGCAGGTGACGCAGGGCGGCGGTGGCGGCACATAGCAACCGTGGCATTGTGCGGAGGCCGCGGTCGGAAGCGCCATGGCGGTAACGGCCGAAGCGATCAGTGCTGCATATACGCGTGACATCGTCATGGTGGTGCCTTCCCGTGTGGCCTTGAAAATTGCGATCAGCAAAAATGTTCTGCGGTTGCGGATCGTGGGCGAGAGAGGCAAATTTCCCTTTAAGGGAGATCATTAACAAGATCTTTCGGAGATGATTTCCTGCATCCGGTTTGATACGGTCGAGAAATGAATTCCATCCATCGTCGCACCCAGCAGATATCGGCGGTCGGGCTTGTCCTGATGTGCAGCCTTGCGGCTGCCGCCGCGCAGACCCCGCTCAAGACCCAGCCCAATCAAAAGGAAAAGCAGAAGCTCGCCGGGCAGATCGCCTCGGAGGGCCTCAACTGTCCCGTGGTCGGCATGGTCGAGGACGCCGGCAAGGACGAGCGCGGCACCATGATCCGGGTCCACTGCCGTTCCCTGAGCGGTTCTGCCAGCTGGGAGGTCCGTGGCATCGCCGCCAAGGGTGCCGCCGAGCTCCGCTTCGAGGCCTGGTAAGGCCGCCGGGCGCGCGGTGCCGATCTGACCGAGGGTCGCGAACGGCGCTGATGCAAACCTGCTATGGTCGCCGCAGGCTGGCCGGACACGCCGAACATGCGAAACGGGCTCTACTCGGTGCACATCCAGATGGGCGACGGCGTCAAGGGGCGCGCCAGCGGCGTGATCGTGCTTCGTGACGGCAAAATCCTCGGCGGCGATTCCTATTTCTGGTCGGTCGGCAGCTACACGTTCAGGGAGGGTAACTGGAAAGGCGACCTGGTCACCAACCAGCACACACCGTATCGCGACCCCACCGCGCGGCCGGTTTTTGGCGGCCGGGAGGTCACGACCGGCTTTTCAGGGACCTTCCGGGACGACTGTTCCGAGGTTTTCGGCACCTCGCTGGTGGGCTCCCGCAGCGTCAGTTTTCGCGCGACTTTGCGCCGGCTGGCCGATTAAACGATGGCGTCCCGGCCCGGGCGGCTGTAAACCGCTCCCCATCGCGCCGGGGGCGCTCGTTGCCCTCGTGCCAAAGCCGATCACCCCATCACCCAAACGAAAGCGACAAGGCCGTTTCAATGAGTGGATTCAAGGAACCTAGCTTCGCGGACCGGCAGAAGGCGGCGCAGGAAGCAAGGAAGAACATCCTGGAGAAGTTTAAGGCCAAGCCGGGTCTCAACGATCCCGCGGTCCTGCAGCGGCAGGCCGAGCGCGAGGCGCAGGCCGCCGAGCGGGCCAAGGCCAAGCTGGCGCGCGAGGCTGCCAAGGCCGAGCAGAAGGCCCGCGAGGCCGAGGCGGCGGCGGAAGCCGCCGCCCAGATCGTACGCGAACAGGAAGCCGCCGCCGCGGCCGAATTCGCCCTCGAAGCCGAGCGCAAGGCCGCGCGTGACGCGCGCTATGCCGCCCGCAAGGGCAAGGGCAAGAAGAAGTAAAGCAGCCGGTGTGGGCGTGATGCCCGGTCGATGACAGGCCCGCCTCGTGACAGAGGCGAGCCCACGCGACGCTGAAGCAGGCGGCCGATTCATATTTCTGTAATCCTCGTCTTTCTTCATGCCGTCCCTGGACATGGCGTCCTTCTGCTTATCTTTCGTGTCCAGAAATTTTTCTGGATCGGGCTCCTCGAGCCGCCCGCGAGACTCTGAAAAAAGCGCTGGCTGACCTTGTTTCGGCCGAAGCCGTCAGCGAATATGCGGCGCGCGCAGGACGACGACATCGAGGTTGCCCAAGTCTATCAAAAGGCAGGCGCCAGGGTCAGCATCCTAGATGCGGCCACCGTGAGCCAGTGGCGCGACATTGCGCGCGATACCGCCTGGAAGGACTATGGCGCCAAGACGCCGACCTCCTCCAACCTGCTGAAACTCGCGAGCGACGTGCCGGTGTGACGCCCTCTGCAAAAATCTTGAAAACAACCCCATGTACAGTAGACAGAAGGTATAATTTTACCTCACACTTGTACCTTGGCATTCAACGCCGACGCCACGCGGCTGACCGGCGGCTTCCCTAACAACCGGCTGATCGCGTTGGTGGCGGCCACCAGCTTTGGCATGTCGACGCCGGTGGCGATGCCCATGCCTTCCAGCATGTAGACCACGTCCTCGGAGGCGACATTGCCGGTGGCGCCCGGCGCGTAGGGGCAGCCGCCGAGACCGCCGGCCGCGGAATCGATCACGCGGCAGCCCTCCTCCATACCTGCATAGAGGTTTGCCAGTGCCTGGCCATAGGTATCGTGGAAATGCATGGCGAGGTTCGCCATCGGCACGCTGCCGGCCACTGCGCGCAACAGCTGCCTCGCCTTCACGGGCGTACCGACGCCGATGGTGTCGCCGAGCGAGACCTCGTAGCAGCCGAGATCGGCCAGCTTCCGCGCCACATCGACCACGGCCTGCGGCTTGACCTTGCCGTCAAAGGGGCAGCCGAGCACGCAGGAAATATAGCCGCGCACCTTGATGCCGTCGGCCCTGGCCCGCGCCAGCACCGGCTTGAAGCGTTCGATCGATTCCGCCACCGTGCAATTGATATTGGCGCGCGAGAAGCCTTCCGAGGCTGACGCAAACACCGCAATTACTTTGGCGCCGGCGGCGCGTGCGGCCTCAAAGCCCTTTTCGTTCGGCACCAGCACGTGGAATTCACTGCCCGGATGATGATCGACGCCGCGCAGCACGGCATCGGAGTTCACCATTTGCGGGATCGCCTTTGGCGACACGAAGGCGCCGACCTCGACGGTGCGCAAGCCAGCGCCGAGCAGCGCCTCGATGAAGGCGATGCGGTCCTCGACGCTGACCGGCGTCTTCTCGTTCTGCAGGCCGTCGCGGGGACCTACTTCGACGATGCGCACGGAATCGCTCATGCAAATCTCTTCCGGCTGCTCACGCGGCTGCAGGCTCGACCACAGCGAGTTCGACACCCTCGCCGACGATATCGCCGACCTTGCATTTGATCGCGCTCAGCTTGCCAGCGAACGGCGCGCGAAGAGTCTGCTCCATCTTCATCACTTCCAGCGTGAGAATGGGCGCGCCCTTTTCCAGCGTGGCGCCGACTTCCGCCAGCAACGCCACCACGGTGCCAGGCAACGGCGCCACGATCTTGTCCTCGCCGACCTGTTCTTCAGTCTCGCCGCCGAACGGATCGACCCAATGCAGCTCGAAGCGACCGTTGCGGGTGCGCAGATAGAGTTCATGGCCTTCGATCACGGCGACGACGTGGGACTTGATGCCGTGCAACCTGAACTGGAAGCCGCCGGCAGCCTCGGGCGCGGTGGTGAAGGCCAGTTCACGCTCGCCGATCGAGAGCGTCGGCGAACCGTTGCCGTAGATCAGGCTGACCTTGTGCTCGCTGCCCTGCCCGTCCCGGAACGTGAACACCCGCCGCCGCCGGCCGACCGGCATCCAGCCCGCGGTCCGCCACGGCGAATGCGCCTCCGCGGCGGCGCGTTTTGTCTCCGCGCCGAGGATGGCAACCACGGCCGCGCACAGCTCGAGATCGTGCGGCGCCGGCGCCTCCGGCGTCAGGTTCTTCAGCTCGCGTTCGATGAAGCCGGTGTCGATGGTATTGGCGCGCACCTGCGGATGCGTCACCAGCGCCGACAGGAAGGGAATGTTGCTGACGATGCCGCGGACGTCGGTCTCCTCGAGGCCGCGGTTGAGCCGCTCGATCGCGAGGTCGCGGGTCGGCGCCCAGGCAATCACCTTGGCCAGCATGGCGTCGTAGTGCGGCGAGACCGCGTCGCCGGCACGGTAGCCCGCATCGATGCGCAAGCCGTTCACTTCGGCCGGCGTGCGCCACGTCCTGATGCGGCCGACCGACGGCATGAAATTCTTGTGCGGGTTCTCGGCATAGACCCGCGCCTCGATGGCATGGCCGTTGAGCGTGATCTGATCCTGCGTCAGCGGCAGCTTTTCGCCGAACGCCACCCGCAACTGCCATTCCACCAGATCGATGCCCGTGATCAGCTCGGTGACGGGATGCTCGACCTGCAGCCGGGTGTTCATCTCGATGAAAAACACGTCCTTGCCGTCGGACACGAATTCGATGGTGCCGGCTCCGACGTAATTGACGGCGCCAGCGGCTTTGCGCGCGGCAGCGCAGACGGTTTCGCGCTGGGCCGCATTCAGCGTCGGCGACGGCGCTTCCTCGATCACCTTCTGGTGCCGCCGCTGCAACGTGCATTCGCGCTCGAACAGCGATAGCAGATTGCCGTGGCTGTCGCCGATGATCTGCACCTCGATGTGGCGCGGGTTCTGGACGAATTTCTCGATCAGCATGCGGTCGTCGCCGAACGCGGCCTTGGCCTCGCGCCTGGCGCTGACGAGCGCAGCGGCAAGCTCGCCGGCCGCCCGCACGATACGCATGCCGCGGCCGCCGCCGCCGGCGGACGCCTTCACCAGCACCGGGTAACCGGCCTTGTCGGCCGCCGCGGCCAGGGTCGCGTCGTCCTGGGCCTCGCCGTGATAACCGGGCACCAGCGGCACGCCGGCCTTTTCCATCAAGGCCTTGGAGCC
Organism: Bradyrhizobium sp.; assembly: GCF_030693485.1. GTDB lineage: Bacteria > Pseudomonadota > Alphaproteobacteria > Rhizobiales > Xanthobacteraceae > Bradyrhizobium. The sequence continues at coordinate 26,525 of NZ_JAUYAN010000132.1, forward strand.
GGACTTGGAGCCCATCGCCGTCATCATCGCGGGTGTGGGGCCAACGAACACCAGCCCCGCTTCCGCGCAGGCCTGGGCGAACTCCGCATTCTCCGACAGAAACCCGTAGCCGGGATGCACGGCCTCGGCGCCGGTCTGCCGCGCCACTTCGATTACGCGCTCGATGTTGAGATAGCTGTCGCGCGCCCGCGCCGGGCCGAGCAGGACGGCCTCATCCGCCATGGCGACATGCATGGAATCGGCGTCGGCCTCGGAATAGACCGCCACCGTGCGCAGGCCCATGGCCCGCGCGGTGCGGATCACCCGGCAGGCGATCTCGCCGCGGTTGGCAATCAGGAGGGTACGAAATCGCCGGTATTGAGCTTGGCCCTTCATCATCACATCCTGAACAGGCCGAAACGCGTCGGCTCGATCGGCGCGTTGGCCGACGCCGATAGTCCAAGACCGAGCACCAGCCTTGTATCGGCGGGATCGATCACGCCGTCATCCCAGAGCCGCGCGGTCGCGTAATAGGGGCTGCCCTGGCTCTCATACTGGGCGCGAATCGGCGCACGAAACTTTTCATCTTCCTCGGCCGACCAGGTCTCGCCCTTCGCCTCGATGCCGTCGCGCCGGACCTGGGCCAGCACCATCGAGGCCTGTTCGCCGCCCATCACGGAGATGCGGGCATTCGGCCACATCCAGAGGAAACGAGGGCTGTAGGCGCGGCCGCACATGCCGTAATTGCCGGCGCCGTAGGAGCCGCCGATCACCACGGTGAATTTCGGCACGCCGGCGGTGGCCACCGCCGTCACCAGCTTGGCGCCGTCGCGGGCGATGCCGCCGGCCTCGTACTTCTTGCCGACCATGAAGCCGGTGATGTTCTGCAGGAACACCAGCGGGATATTGCGCTGGCAGCATAGCTCGATGAAATGCGCGCCCTTCAGCGAGCTCTCGCTGAACAGGATGCCGTTGTTGGCGATGATGCCGACCGGATGGCCCCAGATATGGGCAAAGCCGCAAATCAGGGTCTGGCCATACAGCTTCTTGAACTCGTCGAATTCCGAGCCGTCGACAAGCCGGGCGATGATGTCATGCACGTCGAACGGCTTGCGGCCGTCGGCGGAGACCACGCCATAGATTTCCTGCGGCGCAAACAGCGGCTCGCGCGGCTCGCGCATGTTCAGGCTGGCGCGGCTGGGTGGCTTCAGCGTGGCGACGATGCGCCGGGCGATGCCGATGGCGTGGCTGTCGTTCTGCGCATAGTGATCGGTGACACCGGATTGCCGCGAATGCACGTCGGCGCCGCCGAGTTCTTCCGCCGTCACCACCTCGCCGGTCGCAGCCTTCACCAGCGGCGGCCCGCCGAGAAAGATCGTGCCCTGGTTGCGCACGATGATGCTCTCGTCCGACATGGCAGGAACATAGGCGCCGCCGGCGGTGCAGGAGCCCATCACGATGGCGATCTGCGGAATACCCTGCGCCGACATCTGCGCCTGATTGTAGAAGATGCGGCCGAAATGCCGCTCATCGGGGAAAATCTCGTCCTGCATCGGCAGGAATGCGCCACCGGAATCGACCATGTAGACACAGGGCAGGTTGTTCTGCCGCGCGATATCCTGGGCGCGCAGATGCTTCTTCACCGTCATGGGATAATAAGTGCCGCCCTTGATGGTGGCATCGTTGGCGACAACAACGCATTCGCGCCCCGAGATCCGTCCTACCCCCGTGATGACGCTGGCCGAATGCACGTCCCCGCCATAGAGGCCATGGGCCGCCAGCGGCGACAATTCGAGAAAGGCGGTGCCCGGATCGATCAGCAGATCGACACGCTCGCGGGCCAGCATCTTGCCGCGCGCGGTATGGCGGGCGCGCGAGACCTTGCCGCCGCCGCCCGCCACGTGGTCGAGTTTCGCGCGCAACTCTTCGACCAGCGCACGCATCGCCTCGGCATTGCGGGCAAAATCCTGGGATGTGGTGTCTACAGTGGAATGAAGCGGCATGGGTTTCCGCAGTTAGGGTGCGCCGCAATCCGGCATCGGGCTTGCGTTAAGATGTCATTCGGCCGTCGCCGGGCGCAACCTCGACTTGACGAAGCGGCCTTGACCCGGACGAAACCTGGCGTCGACATTAGCGCTATTAGGTCAAAATGCCTCGCTGAAATGTCTTGTTCCCGACATTCCCCGGCAGCAATTTCACCGCCGCGCCGCGCGCCCCGCTCGCCGCGGGTCCAAACCTGGCGGGACCAGCCCTAGTGGGTCCAGGGTTCGCCGCGCCGGAAGGCGAAATTGTCGGCATAGGCGGCCTGCCGGCGGACCGGCTCCTTCGGCTCGATCACCTGGTAGGGGATGCCCTCGCGCTCGCAATAGGCGACCGCGTCCTCTTTGGTATCGAAGCGGATGGTGAGTTGCTGTTTCATGTCGCCGGATGAGGTCCAGCCCATCAAGGGCTCGATCGCCCGCGGCTGTTCCGGCTCATAATCCAGCTGCCAGTCCCTGGTCTTGGCGGTCCCCGATTGCATCGCGTTTTTGGCGGGCTTGAAGATGCGTGCGGTCATGAATGTCAGGGCCCCGTGAGATCTGCGGCATGGAAGCGCGTGGTGGAAGCGGCCGGGATAGTATACAAACACCTTTCGGAAATTTGATCGGTGATTCCCGGGCCCGAATGTACCATTTCCTGCGACCGGTATAGTCATTATGCTGCGCTGTGACAATCTTGGCCGGCCGCACGGCTGAGGTCCCCCCTCGCCCGCGGTCCCGATATCGTCGAAAGCATCACTTCGAAACGGTACCCATGAAAATCAACGCAGTACTGCCCGAAAAGGGACGCGACCTCCGGCTCGATCTGTTTCGCGGCGTCGCGAACTGGGCGATCTACCTCGATCACATCCCCGACAATGTCGTGAACTGGATCACCACCCGGAATTACGGCTTCAGCGATGCCGCAGACCTGTTCGTCTTCATTTCAGGATACACCGCGTCGTTCGTCTACGCCCGGATGATGCTGGAACGCGGCTTTATCGTCGGCGCCACCCGCCTCACCAAGCGCGTCTGGCAGCTCTACGTCGCCCACATCATCCTTTTCGTCATCTACATCGTCGCGATCGGCTATGTCGCGCTGCGCTTCAGCGATCCGGAGATCATCAACGAGTTCAACCTGGCGGGCCTCGCCGGCGATCAGGCGATCGAAACCCTGCGCCAGGGCCTGCTGCTCAAGTTCAAGCCGGTCAATCTGGACGTGCTTCCGCTTTACATCGTGCTGATGGGATTGTTCCCGCCGGTGCTGTGGCTGATGCTGCGCCAGCCCGATCTGACCATGCTGGCTTCGATCGCGCTGTGGCTGCTCTCGCGGCAATTCGGCTGGAACCTGTCGGCCTATCCGGGCGGCGCATGGTACTTCAACCCGTACTGCTGGCAGGTGCTGTTCGTGTTCGGCTCATGGTGCGCGCTCGGCGGCGCCAAGCGGGCGCGATGGATCGTCGATCACCCCGTCACGCTTTATCTGTGCATCGCCTATCTCGTTTTTGCGCTGCTCATGACCATGGCCGCCAGGTTTCCGGATTTCGGCGCATTGCTCCCGCACTGGCTCTATGAGATCTTCAAACACAACGACAAGACCTTCCTGGCGCCTTACCGCTTCCTGCACTTCGTGGTGGTAGCGATCATGATCGTCCGCTTCGTGCCGAAGGACTGGTCAGGCCTGGAGTGGCGGGTGTTCGATCCCCTCGTAGTCTGCGGCCAGCAATCGCTCGCGGTGTTCTGCGTCGGCGTCTTCCTGTCCTTCGTCGGACATTTCCTGCTCATCATGAGTTCGGGCTCGCTGCTCGCGCAGATCTTCGTCAGCGTGTCCGGCATCGCGGTGATGACGCTGGTCGCGTACTACATCTCCTGGTCGAAGCGGCAGGACAAGCCGCTGCCCAAGCCGGCGCTAGCCAAGGCCCCCTGATATCCGGGGGCTTTCGGCCTTGGCCGCGTGCAGTCGGGCCTACCGGCCGGTCAGCCTGGCCGTGTGCCCGACGCCACCATGTTGGCGACGTCGGCGTAAATTTCGACCAGCGGCCCGACCACCCGGTGCAGCGCGTTCTTCGACACCAGCGTGTCGTGCAGCACCAGATGGTCGATCCCCGTCGTCAGGAAGCAGATCATGGCGTCGCGCGGCGTCTCGACGATCGGCTCGCCCTTGACGTTGAACGACGTATTGATCAGCACGGGAACGCCGGTCAGCGCCTCGAACTCTTTCAGCAGGCGATAGAGCACCGGATTGGTTTGCTCGCGGACGGTTTGAACCCGGGCCGTGCCGTCGACATGAACGATCGCCGGAATCCGGTCGCGCCATTCGGGGCGGACGGTCTTGGCGATCAGCATGAACGGCGAGTCTTCGTCGCCTTCGAATATCTCCCTGACCCGTTCGGCCAGCACGATCGGCGCGAACGGACGGAACGGCTGGCGGTGCTTGACGCGGCTGTTGAGGATATCCTTCATCTCGGGCTTGCGCGGGTCGGCCAGCAGGCTGCGATTGCCGAGCGCGCGCGGCCCGAACTCGGAACCGCCCTGAAACCAGCCGATCACTTTCTGATCGGCGAGCAATTTCGCGGTGTCGCGGCAGATATTGTCGCTGCGCACGGCGGTGGTCTGAATGCGTACCAGAAATTTCTGCGAGGCCTTTTCGATATCCTGATCGGGATAGACCTTGCCGACATAGGAATGGTCCATCACGAACGAGCGGCGCTGCTTCAGGACTTCCAGATAGCCGTAATAGGCGCAGCCGATCGCAATGCCGTCATCGCCGGCAGCCGGCTGGATCCAGACGTTTTCAAAGCCCGCCTCCCGCGCCACCCGGCCATTGGCCACGCAGTTCAGCGCGACGCCGCCGGCGATGGTGAGATTCTTGGCACCGGTTGTTTCGCGCAGCCAGCGGGCGCGGGCCAGCAACACGTTTTCGGTATCGTCCTGAACCCGCCAGGCGAGATCCTCCCAGTGCCGCATCGAAGGGCTGGTTTCCCATTTCTCACCGCTGCCCATGATGTAGGGCTGCTTGAACTCCGTGGTCCAGTGCGGGACGTGCAAGGTGCCGTCGATGAGTTCGAGCAGGTGCCTGACCTGCTCCTTCCTGCCGTACGGCGCCAGTCCCATCAACTCGCCGCACTTGTTCCAGTCGCCGAAGATGTAGGACGAGGCCCGGCTGTAGAGCGCGCCGAGGCCAGGCATGTTGTAGAATTCGTCGCTCAGGAATCCGCGGTCGGGCTCCATCCAGACCTTTCTCAGGCATTCGAGCCTGGTGCCTGCGAATTTGTAATAGCTCTCGGACTCGCGCGCGAGCGGCGTAGCGGTATCGCTTGCCGGATAGGTTTCCATGACGTCGGATCGATAGCTGCCGACGCCGTCGACGATCATCACCACGCCTTCCTCGAACGGCGCGACGGCGAACGCGCTGTAGGCATGCGCCAGATGATGCGAGATCGACACCACCTTGTCGGACTGCGACAGATACAGCGGATGTCTGGCAGCGTCGGGCCGCTCATGCTCGGGGAGGAAGCCCGGCATGTCCTGATAGACCAGCCGTTCCTCCATTTCCGGAACCGGAAGAATGTAGCAATTGCGAACGATCAGATCGACGTCATCGAGCGTGATGCCTTCGGCATCCAGGCAATAGTCGATCACCTCGCTGTAGAAGCCGGAGGCGTGCTTGTCGCGCGTGATTCGTTCCTTGGCGATCGCGAACGCGATGACGCCGTCACGCAACAGGCAGGCACTCACATCATGGTCGTAGGTATTCAGGCCGAGAACGTAGGTGTGTTGTTTGGGCATCGGCACTCATTGGGATGAAATGGATGTGGAATTGGATCGAGATCGGTATGCGAGGGCTTTTGCTGGGCTTGCCGCACCGTTTTGCGGCAGAATGGGGTGGCCTTTGGGCAGAACGGGCGCTGCGCGGTTACACAAGTTCCAATTGCGCAATGCAAGATTTCGTCGAAAGGCGGTCCGACGTCGAACGTTTTCATCGGGCGCGCCGATAGACAGTGTAACTTGACCTCGCTAACCGTTGCCCATAGCATCCCTGAACGCCACACGAAAAACATTTTGCAGTTGTTCTTGAGCCCGCACCGGAACGCAAGGCAGGCCTCCTGAATTCAGACGGCTGGAGTTTACGGTGACTGGAATGAACCGGGAGATCCTGAATGGCTAAACGCTACAATATCCTTTCGCGCTTCCTTGCAGCGATGGCGCTGGTCTTCGTCTACATGGTCAGCGTCGTCGGTACGTCTGGTCTGTTCCTGGCGGCATCGACTTCGTCTGCGGAAGCCCAACGGGGCCGTGGGCGCGGCGGCGGCCGAGGACGGGGTAGAGGCGTAGGCCGCGGCAGAGGCAGAGGCTATGGCCGCGGTTACGGCTATGGCGGCTTCTATGTTGCGCCGGTTGTACGCGGCAGTGGTTGCTATTACAGCCGCCGCTGGGGCCGCGTCGTCTGCCCGTACTGATTGCGGCTAATTCGGCGTATCCGTTACGCCAGCAATGACATCAGGTGCGCCGGTGAGCCGGCGCGCCATTTTTTGGATCGGCTTCGGAGGGCATGAGATAGATCAAGAACGCTGGAGGCGGATGCAGGCATGATCGAGTTCCGCAACCCGAGGGCGTTCCATCATGCTGAACGATATCGCCGTTTTCCTTCCCGTCGACCGGCCTGCCGGCACGCTGATTGATAGCGCCGCTGCAGTTGCCGGATTGTTCGAGGCCCATCTCGACGGCATCGCCTGCGCCTATCAGGCGGTCAATCCCATGATCGCCTTCGAGGCGTCCGCCGTGGTCATGGCCGCTCAATACGACAGCGGCCAGGAACAGGCCGCGGCCGTGCTCGCGCAGTTCGAAACCGCGACAACGCGCCTGAATATCCCGCACGAGGCCAAGAGCACGTTCAACGTTTCCTATGCTGCGACCCATACCGTGACGCAGATGTCGCGGCTCTACGATCTGAACATCGTCGCTCAACCCGACAGCGCCAACCCGAGCCAGACCGATTTCATGTCCGAGGCCGTGCTGTTCGGCTCGGGGCGGCCGATGCTGATGATTCCCTACATCAACCGCGGTACCTTCCGCTCGGATCGGGTACTGATCGGCTGGGATGGCAAGGCGCCGGCGGCGCGCGCCGTCCACAACGCAGCACCCTTCCTTCGCAAGGCAAAAGCCATCGACGTCGTGGCCATCAACGAGGACGAAGACGATGCCGGCGCAGCGTCGCTGTCGGCCCTGATCGCCCATCTCGCCCGGCGCAATCTGCCCGCAACCCCTCACCGGCTGACGGCCGACACCTCAAACATTCACAATGCCATCCTGTCGCTGGCTGCCGACAGCGGCAGCGATCTGGTCGTGATGGGCGGCTACGGCCATTCCAGGCTTCGGGAATTCATTCTGGGCGGAGTGACGCGCGGCATGTTCGAGACGATCACTGTCCCAACCTTGTTCTCGCACTGAATCGGGACGGGAGCGCAGCCGGCCGACGCGCTCGTTCCGGAAACCCGCATGGCCAATGGCCCGCGGCGGACCGCATCGGTTGACCTGAATCAATCGGCCAATGCCGCCATCGCGGTAGATTGGCTCGGGGCGTGGCGTCCGCCTCTTGCGCATCGATCTACAACCTCAAAGACGACCGGCGAATCGCTGCCGATCGATAAAGGATACGACATGCCGACCCACTTCCATGCGATCGTCTGGATTGATCACTCGCAGGCCAAGGTGTTCCACGTCGGACGATCGGGTGACGACGAGACTGTCCTGCACCCTCATCTGCCGACGCGACACCTGCACCACAAGGCCGGATCGATTGGCAGCGGTCATGCCGCGCCCGACAAGGAGTTCATGGCCGGAGTGATGAACGCCGTCAGCGATGCCGGTGAAATCCTGATCATCGGCCCGGCCAGCGCCAAGACCGAGTTCGCCAAATATCTTCGCGAGCAACATCCGAAAATCGGCCAACGCATCGTCGCCATCGAGTCCGCGGATCACCCCAGTGACCGCGAGATCGTCGCTTATGCCAAGCAATTTTTCAAAATCGCTCCCACTCGGGTAGCCGCGGCCGGCGGCACATCCCGCGGCTGAGGTACCCCTGCTGCTGGATCGGGCCCGATCGATCATGAACATGAGGGTAGCTCCGACCGAAACGACGGAAACCGCAACCCGGTCAGCGGCGGGATATCGGCGCTCCTACGCATGGAAGGTGCTCGCCGCGGCGCTGCTGGCAGTTGCGCTGGCAGCTACGGTGTGGTGGCTCTCGCGTGGACCGATCATCACCGTCGCCCGGGTCACGCGCGGCGCCGCTGCGGAAATCGTCTATGCCACCGGCTCGGTCGAGCCCGAAACATGGTCGCGTTCGACGCCACTGGTACGCGGCCGCATTATCGAGCGTTGCCGGTGCGAGGGTAAAAGCGTCAGGAAAGGCGATGTTCTGGCGCGCCTCGATGACAAGGAGGCGCTGGCCACGCTGAATGATTTGCGCGCGCTGGAGGAGTTCCAGCGCCGGGAATTTGACCGTCAGTCGCAGTTGCTGGCGCGCGGGGTCGCTACCTCGCAGGCCTATCAGCGCGCCGAGAGCGACCTTGCGCGGATCCAGGCGCAGATCGCCGCCCAGGCCCAGCGGCTGGAATATTACAAGCTGGTCTCGCCCATGGACGGCACCGTTCTCAAGGAGGACGGCGAAGTCGGCGACATGGTCGACCCCGGCACGATTCTCTACCGCATCGGGCTGGAAAAGCCGTTGTGGGTCGTCGCCGACGTCAACGAGGAAGATATCCCACGCGTCAAGACCGGCCAGAAGGCGCTGCTGCGCACCGACGCGTTCATCAACCAGCTGCTTCCGGGAGTGGTCAAGCAAATCACGCCGGCCGGCGATCCCGTTTCCAAGACCTTTCGCGTGCGGATCGGCCTGCCCGACGATACCCCATTGCGGGTGGGCATGAGCGTCGAGGCCAATATCGTCAGCCGCGAGAAGCAGGACGTGCTTCTGGTGCCCGCCAACGCCGTGGTCAACAGCAACCTGATCACAGTCGAAAACAATCGCGCCCGGCTACGCAAGGTCGAGACCGGTATTCGCGGCACGGGCATGGTGGAGATCGTCGGCGGCGCCGGCGAAGGCGAACTGGTCGCCGCTCCCGCCACCACCAACATCAAGAACGGATCGCGGGTGCGTCCGGCGCTCACGGAACCGGCCGTACCGTGAACCTGATCCTGACCATAGCCTGGACCCATGTCCGCCACCGTGCCCGACAGACGCTGGTGGCGATCGCCGGCGTCATGACCGGCGTCGGGTTCTCCATCATGATGGCGGCGATGATGGAGGGGTCGCAGGATGACTTCATCAGGACCCTGGTCGACGCGCTGCCGCACATCTCGATCACCGATGAATTGCGCGAGCCGACGCGGCAACCGGCCGATGTCGTCTACGCCGCCGCCGAGTTCCATGGCCTGACGCCCGATATCCGGCGGCCCGGCATCAAGAACCCGATGGCCACCATCGCGTCGCTGCAAACCTGGGTGCCGGGAGCGCTGACCCCGTCGGTGCAGTCGAAGGCGGTATTGCGGTTCGCCGGACGAAACCTGACCACCTCGATCATCGGCATCGATCCCCGCACCGAGGCCGACGTCTCCAATCTCGCGACCCACATGAAGCAGGGAACGCTGCATTCGCTGTATCGCGCCTCCAACGCCATCCTGCTCGGCGACCGCCTCGCCGCCAAGATCGGCGCAAGGGTCAACTCCAACATCACGCTGGCCTCCGCCGAGGGCGCCAGCATGAACGCCACCGTGGTCGGCACTTTCCATACCGGATTCCGAATGACCGACGAGACCACAGGCTATGTCCTGCTCAAGACGGCGCAGATCCTGGAACGGCAGACCGGCATCGTCAACGAGATCCGCGTCCGCACCCGCGACCCGATGGCGGCCCGCCTGATCTCGGAGCGGATCGGCGAACAGACCGGCTACAAGTCGATCTCCTGGCAGGAGGCGCAGGAGGATCTGCTGTCCGCGATCACGCTGCGCAATGTGCTGATGTACACCATCGTCGGCGCGATCCTGCTGGTCGCGAGCTTCGGCACCTACAACATCATTTCCACCATCACACACGAGAAAACGCGCGACATCGCCATCCTGAAATCGTTGGGATTTCGGGGTCACACCATCCGGGCGATCTTCATCGCAGAGGCGCTCGCGGTCGGACTGGTCGGCGCCGTGCTGGGCTGGATCTTCGGTTATCTCCTGACCCGCGGGCTCGCGTCACTGGAATTCAAGACTCCGTTCTCCGACAACAACCACCTCCCGGTGCTCTATTCGGTCAACCACTATCTGCTCGCCACCTGCGTCGCCCTGCTGTCGAGCCTGGTGGCGGGCTACTTTCCAGCCCGTTCGGCGGCGCGGCTGTACCCTGTCGATATCATCCGGGGTGCTACATGAGTGCGCCCCTGATCGAGGCGCGCGCCGTCACCAAGGTCCTTGGCGGGATCGTGCCGGTCACGCTGGTGCAGGATATCGACCTCGCCATCATGCCGCATGAGTTCATCGCCATCACCGGCCCTTCCGGCTCCGGCAAGTCGTCATTGCTGTATCTACTGGGCCTGCTCGATATTCCGACGTCCGGGGAAGTGCTGATCGACGGCACATCCACCAGCAGGATGACGGAGGACGCGCGCGCCGAGGTACGGCTCACCCGCCTCGGTTTCGTCTTCCAGTTCCATTTTCTGCTGCCGGAGTTCTCGATCACGGAAAATGTCGGGTTGCCGATGCGGGCGCTCGGCAGACTGCCGCCCCGCGCCATCGTTGCGCGCGCCGAAGAACTGCTGGACTCGTTCGGGCTTGGCGACCATCGGCACAAGACGCCGGATCAATTGTCCGGCGGCCAGCGGCAGCGCGTGGCGGTGGCGCGGGCGCTGGCCAACGATCCTCCGGTCATTCTCGCGGACGAACCGACCGGAAGCCTCGATTCCGTTTCCACTGCGCAGGTGTTCGGCATCCTGCGCGACCTGGTGGCGCTGCGCGGCAAGACCGTGGTCGCCGTCACCCACGATCTCAACCTGGCATCGCAAATGCATCGCCGGATTCACGTCGTCGACGGCCGGCTGGCGAACGACGAAACCATCGCCGCGCCGGCATGATCCGGCAATGCCGCACCTTCACTCCTCGAACACCGGCGGGTCGGGCCGTTCGTGCGGCTTTGCGCCCTCGACCGGCTCGGTGTGATCCGTAGGAACCGCGCGCTCGACGTCGACCTGCTCGCCTTCGATCAGGCGCCGCGCCTCGTCGACCTGTTCCGATGGCGTGGTTTTTCGCGGGGGCGATACCGCCCCCGACTCCTTGTTCCCATTCAAGTCTCGCATATTTCCCTCCGCCTGACCGGCGCAGGACTCAGTGCGAATTGGCATCGCCGGTCAGATGCTTCTCGATTTCCCAGACCGGCTGCTTGGTCAGGTCCTTGTTGATCTCGGCAATAATGCAGGCCTTTACATCGGAATGGAAGGCGTCGCGCAGCTCGGCGAGGGTCCTTGGCGGAGCCACCACGACCAGGGACTGCACCTTCCGTTCGCGGATCACCTGTTCCA
>NZ_JAUYAN010000140.1 GCF_030693485.1 Bradyrhizobium sp.
GAACACCGGCCAGCCGACGGTATAGCGGTCGAGGAATTCGCGATCATGCCGTCCTTCGACCACCAGCGTGTGCACCAGCGCGAGCATCAGCGCGGTGTCGGTGCCGGGGATGTTGCCGATCCACTGCGAGCGGGCTTCCTCGGGCAGATCTTCACGCAGCGGACTCACATTGACGAACTTGCAGCCGTTCGCCCGGGCGCGCGCCATGGCGCCGCGCTCGACATGCTGGCTGACGCTGCCGCCGGCCACCATGCTGTTCTTCAGCGCCATGCCGCCGAAGGCAACCACGATCTCGCTATGCGCGACGATCTGTTCCCAGGTCACATTGCGCTTCGTCATCTGCTCATAGTCGCCGATGATGTGGGGTATCAGGACCGAGGAAGCGCCGGAGCTGTAGGTGTTGACCGACCTGACATAGCCCCCCATCGCGACGTTGAGAAAACGGTGGACCTGGCTTTGCGCGTGGTGAAAGCGGCCCGCGCTCGACCAGCCATAGGATCCGCCGAATACCGAGCCCGCGCCATGCCGGTCCCGCACCCGCGCCAGCTCCGTGCCGAGCAGATCGAGTGCGGCGTCCCATGACAGCGGAACGAACTCGTCGCGGCCGCGGCGCGCGTCGGGTCCACGCTTGCCTTCGAGCCAGCCACGGCGAACCATCGGCTGCGCCACGCGTGCGCGATGGCGCAAGGCCCCGGGAAAATTCTCGATGATGCGGTTCGGGTCGGGATCGCCGGGATGCGGGCGAACCTCCAGCTCGTCGCCCTGCCAGCGCGCCGAGAAAACGCCCCAGTGCGAAGTATGCGGTCGGAAGGGCGCCTCGGTCGCCGGAGCGGAATGGGAAGAGGGCTTTTCGGCTATCTCGGTCATTCGGACTCCCGTTCATCGCTCATCCGACACTACACCAGCATTCCCCGCGCTGCCATGCGCATGGATCGGCGAGACCGCGTTGCAGGGCGGGGTTCCGCGGACGGCTGCGCGAACGGGCGCTGTCGGCGTGGATGATGAGAACACTACCGCCGCGCGCTCTATGAGCCGGTTCCAATGCTCGGCGGCGAGACGCCGCGCGCCGCCGTCAAGACGGCGAGCGGACGCCTCAAGGTCGCCGAATGGCTCAAACTGATCGAAAACAAGACCGCGATGGCCGGTGACTCCAACAGCGCGATGGCGAGTTACGACTTCAGCTGGCTGTGGGCGGAATTGGGCATCAGCGAACTGAGGCGATGAACGAAGGCGAGCCGCCGAACTCCGCTGCTCAGGTTGCTTGCGGCGCATCCGCCAACGCCTGCGGCTCGACCAGCAGGCCTTGTCGCTCGTAACGGCCACGAGTCCTGCTGAAGCGCACGACGACAGCATGCCGGCTGCTTTTCGATTTGGCGCGTCGGGTGAGCAAGGCATCGCCTGCCGGCAGATATGTCAGATCGTCGAGGCCAACACAGCGCAGGCACGCAGGACCGGGAGTCTCCATCATCAGGAGATCCCCACTGCCGCCGCATCGATGACATATCCACGCGGTGTTCAATGGCTGGATCACCACCAGTTCCGGGGGACGGCTTGCCGTTTCCGCCAGACGCGCGCGCTTCTTCTCGGAAAGTTCGGGGGAGACCCAATGTGTCCGGTATGAATTCTCGATTGCAGGGTTTCCGCTTCGGCTGAAGCGCAGCGTCGGACGGTCCGGCGTACGACCGACATACGCCGTCGGGCTTGGCAACAATTCTTTCGCGGTCGCCCAAGACCCGAATAGCCGGATGGCTTTCGAGATGCGCGGCGCATCGATCTGGACAACTTCCTCCAGACAATCGATCTGCCCACGGCGCCAGCGCTCCGCCGCTCCGGGATCGAGCCATCCGATCCCGGTGAGGACGTCGATGGCGCTCACAAAATGCTGGGCGACAAGCGCGGCTTCAGCCGCCCTGGCAACGCGGTCAGCAAGCGGGACCCGATTTTTCCGGCTCATCACGTGGCCGAACTCGCTGTTCGATATGGGGCGGAATTGCAAACGGGTTGCCAGTTCTGCGCGCCGAAATCATTGAAGCATACTTCTCACACCTTCGCTAACCGTTCGCGGGCAAGGCTGGCAACAAAAGCTGACCGTGAAAGACCGCGCTTTTCGGCTTCCGCATCGATAGCTTCCAGCAATCCCGCATCAAGGGTGAGGTTGGCGCGCACCGTGCGTCCCTTGTCCAGAACTACCGGAACAAGAACGGCCATCTCGTTCGCAGCCGGACTTATTTCTTCAGCCTTGAGGATTTGCGCCATGGTGCGGGGCCTGGGCAGGGTCTCGCCTTTTGTCGCACGGTGGGCGAGCCATTCGCGGGCTGCCGACATGGCATCGGCCAGCGCTGCTTCCGGGGATCGGCCCGCACCATAGCAGCCGGGAAGGTCCGGAATCCTCACACCGTAGGTTTTGCAGTTACCGTCGAGAACGCCGACATACTGTGTCATCGAATCCATCCCGCCTTTTTCGCAATGTCGCGCGTTAGGAAGGTTATTTGGTGCACTGTCACCGTAATGCGATTCCTGTTGCTTGAGCGCCGGGCGCTTTCCACCACCGCCTCGCGTCTCGATTGAGGGTCCCCACGCGCTCGGCACGTCACGGAGCGATAACCGGGCCTCGGATCACTTGCACCCCCAATTTTTAGTATCGCCCATCTTACCAGCATCGCAAACCTGCCCTGGATTGCAGCACGTAGTACCGATTCGGTTATCAACGTGCTTGCATGCATACCCCCATGGCCTGCAGGTGCTTGTCGTATCACAAAACGTCTTGCCCGTTTTTGCGTCCTTGCCCATGACGCCACCCTGCGCCCAGCAATTCAAGTCCGGCTGGATCGGCTGCGGATTCGGAACGCACTGATTTGCGCGCCGTGTCGTACCCTTCGGACACTTTGGCAGGCATTGGCTTCCAACTCGTTCCTCACCGGCAGGGCACGGCGAAAGAGGCTTCTTACCGCCCGCTGGCTCACACTTGCCGTTGACTAGTTTCTGACCTTTTGAACACGGATTGGGTTTGGGCTTATTGGAAGGCCGCCTGCACTCCCAGATTGGCTGATTAGGAAAACCACCGATGGTCCTAAAGCCGACGAGTGTTGGTTCATGACCCGCTGGGCAGCAAATGCCTGAAGTAGCATTATCGCCCATATTTTGAGAAGTGCAAAAAGTACCCGCGGAGCAATGGTAAAACGGCGGGCCGCATTCCGGCGCGGCTGCTGCGCGGTCTACAGTAAAAGTCATTCCAGCAAGGATGATTGGGAGGAGAAACCAAAGGGGGCCTACCACGGAGTAATTCTCCTAAAATAGATGGCAACCTTACGCCTACTGATCTTCGACTCAACAATTCCCGTCGTCAAGGGAAGGGTCTACGCAAATTATCCCCCCATCGGGGATTGATTAGTCCAGCTCTGCAGCGGGTCGTCGGCAAGCTTCACCGTTCGAGACCAGGTATCACGCCGACTGAGTAGCCTGGTGATCTGAGCTGCTGCCGGTTTGATGGACACCAAGATTGGGTGTTTCATACAGCCGGAGGTGGGTCATGCAGAGACGAAGATTCAGCCGAGAGTTTAAGATCGAGGCGGTCAAGCTTGTCAGGGAGCGCGGGGTGTCGGTAGCGCAAGCCGGCCGAGACCTGAGCGTTCATGAGAACGTGCTGCGCAAATGGGTGAAGGAGTTCGGCTCTGACCCGGTGCAGGCCTTTCCCGGTCACGGCCAGATGAAGCCGGAGCAGCTGGAGATCGAGCGGCTGCGGCGCGAGGTCAATAAGCTGAAGGCGGAGCGGGATATCCTAAAAAAGGCCGCGGCCTTCTTCGCGAGGGAAGCGACATGAAGTTCGTCTTCATCGCGAAGCACCGGAATATCTGGCCGGTGGCATGGCTATGCGAAGCAATGGGCGTATCGCGGTCGGGCTTCCATGCCTGGCTGAACCGATCGCCCAGCGCCAGATCCCGAAGCGACGAGACAGTAGGCCAGCAGGTGAAGGCAAGCTTCCTTGCCAGCGACCGGACCTACGGCGCACGGCGCGTTTGGAGAGACCTTTTGGCAGACGGCGTCGGATGTGGTCTGCACCGGATCGAGCGGCTGATGCGCCAGCAGGCCTTGCGGGCACGGCCAAGGCGCCGGCGCCTGCCGAAGGACGAAGGCGATCGCCAGGTAGCTAACATCCCGGCGAACCTTCTGGACCGGCAGTTTGTGGCCGAGCGGCCGAACCAGAAGTGGATCGCCGACTTCACCTACATCTGGACCGCCGAAGGCTGGCTCTACGTGTCGGCCGTGATCGACCTGTTCTCGCGCCGGGTGGTCGGCTGGTCGATGAGCGCCAGCATGACAGCGCAACTGGTTGCGGATGCGCTTCTGATGGCCGTCTGGCGGCGCGGCAAGCCGGACACCCTGATGCATCACTCCGATCGTGGCAGCCAATACGCCAGCGAACAGTTCCAGCGCCTGATGGCTGACAGCGGCATCGTTTGCAGCATGAGCCGATCCGGCAACGTCTGGGACAACGCGGCGATGGAGAGCTTCTTCTCGTCGCTGAAGACCGAACGCATCGAGCGTAAAACCTATCGCACCAGGAACGAGGCCAGAGCAGATGTGTTCGACTACATCGAGCGGTTCTACAATGCGACCCGGCGTCATTCGACGATCGGGTACATCAGCCCTGTTGAGTTCGAACGCAGGGTGGGATTAGCTTAACCGGGTGTCCATCAAACCGGCAGCAGCTCA
>NZ_JAUYAN010000142.1 GCF_030693485.1 Bradyrhizobium sp.
CAGGCCATCCGCTGTTCGCCGCCAACATGGCGGCCGGCCGGATCGCGCTCGAGGCCGAAACGCGGCTGCCGCGCAAGGATGTGCCGATCGTTCTGTATGACGCCGGCGAGGGCCTGGTCGCGCAGGCCACGGATCGTCTGCAGGCATTGGGTTACACCGACGTTCGTCAGCTCGACGGCGGGCTGCAGGCCTGGCAGGCCGCGGGTTACGAAGTCTTTCAGGACGTGAATTCCTACGCAAAGGCCTTTGGCGAACTGGTCGAATCCCGCCGCCACACGCCCTCGCTGCCGGCGGAAGAAGTCGCTGACCTGATCGCGAGCAAGGCCAACATTGCGGTGCTCGATGTCCGCCGGTTCGACGAATACGCCACCATGAACATTCCGGGCTCGGTCAGCGTGCCCGGCGCCGAGCTGGTGCTGCGCGCCGGCCGCGCGGCGCCGGATCCCGCGACCACCATCATCGTCAATTGCGCCGGCCGCACCCGGTCGATCATCGGCGCCCAGTCGCTGATCAATGCCGGCGTCGCCAACCGAGTGGTGGCGCTGCGCAACGGCACCATCGGCTGGACGCTGGCCCGGCAAAATCTCGAGCATGGCGCCAACCGGCGCGGCGAGGTCGGCGCCTTCGCGGGCGCGGAGGCCAATGCCCGCGACGTCGCCTATCGCGCCGGCGTCCGGCGTCTTCGTCCGGAAGAGGCGACGGCGCTGACGGCGCAGGCCCACCGCACGCTCTATCGCTTCGACGTCCGCTCGGCGGAGGAATATGCCGCCGGCCACATCGCAGGCTTCCGCCACTATGCGGGCGGCCAGCTGGTGCAGGAGATCGACATGGCCGCGCCGGTGCGCGGCGCGCGCATCCTGCTGACGGACGACAAGGGCGTGCGCGCCGACATGACCGCGTCATGGCTGGCGCAAATGGGCTGGGAGGCCTGCGTGCTTGACGGCGGCTATGACGGCGCGCTGGAAGTGGGGCCGCCGCAGGTGTTGCCAAAGCCCGATCCGGCGCATCGCTACCGGCGTCCCTACGAGGGCACCGACGTCGATGCCGGCGCCATGCAGGCCTATCTCGACTGGGAATATGGCCTGGTCGAACAGCTCCGGCGCGACGCCAGCCATGGATTCTTCGTGATCTGACGACGAGGCGGCAGTCTTCATTCGCCGAGAGTTCCAATTTTGCGATAGAAGCCATAACGACATTGGGCGTCGTGCGCGCCACCAAAACAATCTAGTCTACGCACCAAATCCGAGAAATCGACTTGAGGAGCGCCACGCGATGGCCGATACGGCAGTCAAAACCAA
The DNA here is from genome assembly GCF_030693485.1 of Bradyrhizobium sp. Classification (GTDB taxonomy): domain Bacteria; phylum Pseudomonadota; class Alphaproteobacteria; order Rhizobiales; family Xanthobacteraceae; genus Bradyrhizobium. The sequence goes on from NZ_JAUYAN010000142.1 coordinate 1,299, forward strand.
AGACAAGGCGACCGCGCCGCTACACCCGTGGCCGGATGACGTCTATCGCGTGCTCAAGGAAGCCGGCGTCAAACAGGTCGGGATGGTGCCGGATGCCGGCCACAGCCGTCTCATTCGCGCCTTCGACGCCGATCCGGAGACCCGCCTCGTCACGCTGACGACGGAAGAGGAAGGCGTGGCCATGCTGGCCGGGGCCTGGCTCGGCGGCCAGCGCGGCGTGCTGCTGCTGCAGTCGAGCGGCGTCGGCAACTGCATCAACATGCTGTCGCTGCCCGCGATCTGTCACATGCCGCTGCTGATGCTGGTGACGATGCGCGGCGACTGGGGCGAGTTCAACCCGTGGCAGATCCCGATGGGGCAGGGCACGCAGGCCTCGCTCGAAGCCATGGGCGTCATTGTGACGCGCGCGGACACTCCTGACGATGTCGCGCCGACGGTCTGGGGTGCTGCGAACCTCGCCTTCAACACCTGGCGGCCGGCCGCGGTCCTGATCGGGCAGCGGGTGCTCGGCGCCAAGAACTTCAAGGAGCTGGCACGCAAATGACCAATCCGAATGCACTGCTGCATCGTCGCGATGTCGTCAACGAACTGTTGCGCGACCGCGGCGATATTCTGGTCATCGCCGGGCTCGGCGCGCCGAACTGGGACGTCTCGGCCGCCGGCGACCACGCCAATAATTTTCCGCTGTGGGGCGCGATGGGCGCGGCCGCGATGATGGGTCTCGGCCTCGCGTTGGCGCAGCCGAAGCGCAAGGTGCTGGTCGTCACCGGAGACGGCGAGATGCTGATGGGCATCGGCTCACTAGCCACCATCGCGGTCGAGAAGCCGCCGAACCTGACCATCGCGGTGCTCGACAACGAACGCTTCGGCGAGACCGGCATGCAGAAGACCCACACGGCCTCCGGCGTGGATCTCGCCGGCATGGCGCTCGCCGCCGGCATCCGCACCTCGCAAACCGTGCGAACCATGGAGCAGGTCAGCGAGATCCGCGACCTCGCTCATCAGGGCAAGGGCACGGTGTTCGCACTGGTGAAGATCAATCCCGAAGCCCTGGTCTTTACCTTGCCGCCGGCTGATGGCGTCATCCTGACCACGCGCTTCCGGCAATCCGTTCTCGGCGATGAGGCGCTCTACAACTGAACGGCTGGCGCGGCTCAGCCCGCCAGCTTGATGTTCCAGAGGCCTTCCCTGGCCAGCTGCTCGATCTCGGCCACGATCAGCGCCGAGATGGTGCTGGTGGCGATCGATGACGGCCGCGCGATCGGCGACGCCAGCAGCAGTTCGCGGGACACCGACGGGTTCACCAGCGCCGCCATCTCCAGGCGCTTGGCCGCCAGTTCGGCGCGGATCGCCGACGCCGGCAACAGCGTGTAGCCCAACCCCTCCTCCATCAGCGCGATCTGGGCCCGGTAGGAATCGGCCTCGATCATGGCGTTGAGTGTCAGCTTCTTGCGGGCGACGGCCTTTTCCAGCAGCGCGCGCAGGCCATGCGAAATGCTGGGAAGGATCAGCCTTTGCCTGACCAGCCACTCCAGCTCGACCTGCTTTTTCTTGCCCAGGCCCGAACCCGGCGGACCGACCACCGCGAGGTCTTCGCTGCCGATCGTGTGAACCGAAAGATGCAAATCGTCGGCGGGACCGTAGGTGATGGCCAGATCCATCTCGCCCCGGTGCAGCCATTCGACCAGATGGCCGCCATAGCTTTCGACGATACGCAGCGAGATATCGGGCAGATCCGTGATGATGCGGCGGGCCAGCCGTCCCGACAACACCGCGCTGACCGTCGGCACCAGGCCGAGGATGACCCGCCCGGACGGTTTGCCGCTCGCCGATTGGATATCGTCGCGCACCTGTTCGATCTGACGCACCAGGCCGGTGGTGCGGTCGAGCAGGATCTGACCGGCGCTGGTCAGCAGCATGCCGCGGCCGTTGCGAATGAAGAGCTCCACACGAAGCTCGTGCTCAAGCAGCTTGATGTGCCGGCTCAACGCGGGCTGCGCGGCCCGCAGCCGGTCGGCCGCCTTGCTGAGGCTTCCGAGCTCCGCGACCGCCCGGAAGGTTCGCAGTTGTTTGAGATCCATCCGCTACCCCCAAGGGCACTTCCTCAGGCCTTTGCTTTCTTCCTGGTCGCCTTCTTGACCGGCTTCGCGACCGGTTTTTTGGCCGGCGGCGGGGCCTCGGCCGCGTTACGCATCGAGCGCGCGTAACTGTCGGCGGCGTTGTCGGCGGAAATCTGCAGCCGGCGTGCGGCGGCCGCGGCCTGCTCCATGGTATTTTTCGCGATCAGCTTCAATTTGGCCTTGGCCTCGCCGTTCTTCGCCTTGGCGGCGAGGCCCGCGTAGCGATCCCGCCGCTTTTTCGCGGCGGCCATCAGGCCCTTGTATTGCTGCTTCGCAAGCTGCCGGATTACGACATCCAGATCGGCGTCCGCCATTTTTGATTCCCCAATTGCCATCCCGGCATTCCGTTGAATTGACTATGCAATTGCCGGGAGTGCATTGCAAATAGGCGCAAGACGCGCCGCGGACTCAGTTCCCCGACCCGTAGCGCCGCAGCGCCTCCAGCGTCAGACCCTTGCCGACAGCGCCAAAGGTGTCGCCTTCGACGATCCGGGCCGACGGCAGCGCCTTGGTAATGGCCTTGCGGACATGGGCGAGCCGCACCGAACCGCCGGTCAGGAACACGGCATCGATATCGCCGGCGGTCAAGCGCGCCTGGGACAAGCAAATCTTGATTCGGGCCGCAATACGCTCGGCCAATTGCTTGGTGTGGCTGACCAGATCGGGCCGGCCGATTTCAGCGGCAAGGCCCGGTGCGACCCATTGCAAGGGAATGTCGGCCCGCCGCGCGTCGGACAGCGCGATCTTGGCGTCCTCGACCTCCATCGCCAGCGTATGGCCGCGCTGTTCGTCGACCACCCGCACCAGCCGGTCGAGCAGTTCGGGCTCGCGCGCCTCCTGCCGGACCTGGCGGATGTCGGCGATCACGCGCGGCTCGTACATGCGGTTGATGTTCGACCAGGTCGCGAGGTCGTGGAAATAGCTCGAGGGCACGTCGAGGCCGGGGCGCTTCATGGCGCTGCCGAAGCCGAACAGCGGCATGATGACGCCGAGGCTGAGCTGGCGGTCGAAATCGGTGCCGCCGATGCGCACGCCGTCATTGGCGAGGATATCGGCTGTGCGGTCGACCTTGCCGTGGCGCTGCGGTCCCAGCCGCACGATCGAGAAGTCCGAGGTGCCGCCGCCGATATCGGCGATCAGGGCGATTTCCTCGGCCGAGATCCCGCGCTCGTAGTCCAGCGCTGCTGCGATCGGCTCGAACTGGAAGGTGACCTGGTCGAAGCCGATCTCGTGGGCGATGTCGCGCAGGGTCTGCTCGGCTTTGCGGTCGGCGTCGTCGGCATTGTCGACGAAATGCACGGGGCGGCCATGCACCACGTCGCGCAGCTCGTGGCCGGTAGCCTGTTCGGCGCGCCGTTTCACCGCCCCGAGATAATAGGCGATCACGTCGCGAAAGCTGGTCCGCTCCCGCCCCAGCCACGTCGTCTCCTCGATCAGCGTCGTTCCCAGCACCGATTTGAGGCTGCGCATCAGCCGGCCGGGCGCACCCTCGACATAGCTCTCGATCGCCTTGCGGCCGATCAGCACCGCGCCGTCGGTTTCATAGAAAATCGCGCTCGGAATCGTGGTCTGGCCTGCCTCGAGCGCCGTCAGGACAGGCGCATCGCCCACGATCGTGCCGAGCGTGGTATTCGACGTTCCGAAATCAAGTCCGCAGCTCGACATGGGCGCTTCCTGAGGGGGAGCGTCCGTCTACCCAGTTAGGCGTCGTCAATCCACCTTTATCTCGCAATATATGCCGGCCTCATCCTGGGGAGCTTGCGAAGCAAGCGTCTCGAAGGATGGCGGCAACATCTGGACGTGCGGCCATCCTTCGAGACGCGCGCCAGGGCGCGCTCCTCTTGATGAGGTCGGAGATGGTTGACAAGGTCCATCCACAGATCAATTTGTTTCGTTCCGCGGGTTGATGAAACGAGCGGCGATGGTTCATAAGCGTCCTCCCGCGGCAGGCGATTCACCGGCCGCGATCGCTTCAAGAAGGATTGCGCGTGGCAAACATCTATCGGCAGATTGCGGAAGAGCTCGGCGTTCGCGAAGCGCAGGTCGAGGCGACGGTGACGCTGCTCGACGGTGGCGCCACGGTTCCGTTCGTGGCGCGCTACCGCAAGGAAATCACCGGCGCGCTCGACGACGCCCAACTGCGCACGCTGGAAGAGCGCCTGAACTATCTTCGCGAACTCGAGGAGCGCCGCACCGCGGTTCTCAATTCGGTGCGCGAGCAGGGCAAGCTCGATGCCGCGCTTGAAGCCGCCATCCTCGCTGCGGACAGCAAGGGCCGCCTCGAAGACATCTATCTGCCGTTCAAGCCGAAGCGCCGCACCAAGGCCGAGATCGCCAGGGAAGCGGGGCTGGAGCCGCTGGCCGAACTGCTGCTGACCCAGCCGGAGCACAAGCCGTTTGTTTCGGCCAAGCCTTTCGTCAATGAAGAAAAGCAGGTGCCCGACACCGCCGCCGCGCTCGATGGCGCACGCGCGATTCTGGTCGAACGCTTCGCCGAGGATGCCGATCTGATCGGCGCGTTGCGCGAGCAGGTGTGGTCGAACGGCCTGCTGACCTCCACGGCGCGCAAGGGCAAGCGGACCGAGGGAGAGAAGTTCAAGGACTATTTCGAGTTCAGCCAGGCGCTGACCAAACTGCCGTCGCATCGCATCCTCGCCATGTTCCGCGGCGAGAAGGAAGAGATTCTCGACCTGCAGATGCTGCCCGAGCCGGTCGCGGCCACGCCGCCGCCGATCAGCTCGCATGAGATGAAGATCATGCAGCGTTTTGCCATCTCCGATCAGGGTCGCCCCGGCGACAAATGGCTGCTGGAAACCGTGCGCTGGGCCTGGCGCACCAAGATCCAGGTGCATCTCAATATCGATCTGCGAATGCGGCTGTGGGATGCGGCCGAACAGGAAGCCGTGCGCGTATTCGCGTCCAATCTGCGCGACCTGCTGCTGGCAGCGCCCGCCGGCGCGCGCGTCACCATGGGGCTCGATCCCGGCTTCCGCTCCGGCGTCAAGGTTGCGATCGTCGACGCCACCGGCAAGGTGGTGGCCACCACGGCGGTCTATCCGCATGAACCGCAGAAGCGCTGGGACGAGGCGCTGGCGACGCTGGGGAAACTCGCGGTCGCGCATCGCGTCGATCTGATCGCGATCGGCAACGGCACCGCCTCGCGCGAAACCGACAAGCTCGCCACGGAACTGGTCAAACTGCTGCCGGATCTCAAGATGTCGAAGATCGTGGTGTCGGAGGCCGGCGCGTCGGTCTATTCGGCCTCGGCCTTTGCGTCGGAGGAATTGCCGGAACTAGACGTGACGCTGCGCGGCGCGGTCTCGATCGCGCGGCGGCTGCAGGATCCGCTGGCCGAACTGGTCAAGATCGATCCCAAGGCGATCGGGGTCGGGCAGTACCAGCATGACCTTGGCGAGAGCAAGCTGGCGCGTTCGCTCGACGCCGTGGTGGAAGATTGCGTCAACGCCGTCGGGGTCGACGCCAACACCGCTTCCGCGCCGCTGCTGGCGCGGGTGTCGGGCATCGGTTCGGGGCTGGCGCAAAGCATCGTGCAGCACCGCGATGCCAACGGCCCGTTCAGGTCGCGCAAGGCGCTGAAGGAAGTGCCGCGGCTCGGCCCGAAAGCGTTCGAGCAATGCGCCGGCTTCCTGCGCATCCAGGGCGGCGACGACCCGCTCGACGCCTCCGGCGTGCATCCGGAAGCCTATCCGGTGGTGCGCAAGATCCTGACCGCCACCAAAAGCGACATCAAGGCGCTGATCGGCAATGCCGAGATCGTGCGCCAGTTGAAGCCGCAGGCCTTCGTCGACGACACCTTTGGTTTGCCGACGGTGACCGACATCCTGCGCGAGCTGGAAAAGCCCGGCCGAGATCCGCGCCCGGCCTTCAAGGCCGCCGTGTTCAAGGAGGGCGTCGAGACCCTGAAGGATCTCAAGAAAGGCATGATCCTCGAAGGCACTGTCACCAACGTGGCGGCGTTCGGCGCTTTCGTCGATATCGGCGTGCATCAGGATGGACTGGTACATATCTCCGCGATGTCCAAGACCTTCATCAAGGATCCGCGCGAGGTGGTGAAATCGGGCGACATCGTCAAGGTCAAGGTGCTGGAGGTCGAGGTCGCCCGCAAGCGCATCGCGCTGACGCTGCGGCTCGACGACGAGACCGGCGGCAAGAGCGAGCGCAAGCCGCAGGAAAGGCCACGCGATATTTCTCCGAAGTCGATGACGTCCGCAGCGCCTGCCAAGCCGCAACAGCCATCCGCCGGCGGCGCGCTGGCCGAAGCCATGCGCCGCGCCGCCGAGAAAAACGGCGGACCGAAGGCGTAGAGCCAGCGTCGCCTGGCGATCATCTTCTCCCCTCCCCACCACGCGGCGAAGAGCCGCGCGGGGGGAGGGGAGAAGCAAGCATCTCACGGCACGACGGACAGATCGCGGGCGCTGCGTTATACCCTCAATGTAAAATGTATCGGCCGCCCGCGATCTCCCAAGGAAACCCATGCCCTCCTTCTCGACCTCCACCACCGTGCTCGATTCCATCCTGTTCCGCGACGCCTTCGGCACTCCTGAAATGCGTGAGGTGTTTTCGGACTTCAGCCTGATCTGTCGCTACGCCGAGGTCGAGATCGCGCTGGCGCGGGCCGAGGCGCGCTGCGGCGTGATTCCGGCCGAGGCGGCGGAGCAGATCGCAGCGCGTACCGACGTCGCGGCATTCGATTTCGACCTGCTGCGCCGCGAGACCGATATCGTCGGCTATCCCATTTTGCCGCTGGTGCACCAGATGACAAAGCAGTGCGGAGAGGCCGGCCGCTACGTGCATTGGGGCGCCACCACGCAGGACATCATGGATACCGCCGTGGTGCTGCAGCTGCGCGCCGGCCTTGAGATCATCGAGCGGGATATCGCGGCACTGCGCGGCATCCTCGCCGATCTGTCGAAACGCTATCGCGATACGCCGATGGCGGGCCGCACCCATCTGCAACAGGCGCTGCCGGTGACGTTCGGCTACAAGACCGCGATTTATCTCGCGATGTTCGACCGCCACGCCGAACGCCTCGAACAGCTGAAGCCGCGCCTGCTGGTCGGCCAGTTCGCCGGCGCTGCTGGAACGCTGGCCTCGCTCGGCGACAGGGGGTTCGAGGTGCAGCAGGCGTTGTGCGAGGAACTCGGCCTCGGCGTTCCCGTCTCCACCTGGCATGTCGCGCGCGACGGCTTTGCCGAAGCTGTGAATTTCCTCGCGCTGGTAACGGGCTCGCTCGGCAAGATCGCGCTCGACATCATGATCATGGCCTCGACCGAATTCGCCGAGCTCTACGAGCCCTTCGTCAAGGGCCGCGGCGCGTCCTCGACCATGCCGCAGAAGCGTAACCCGATTTCGTCCGAGTTGATGCTGGCGGCCTCGAAGGCGGTGCGGCAGCATGCCGGCCTGATGCTGGACGCGATGGTGCAGGATCTCGAACGCGCCACCGGACCATGGCATGCCGAATGGATGGCCATTCCCGAGAGTTTCGTGCTGACCGCGGGCGCGCTCAACCAGGCGAAGTTCGCGCTGGCAGGCCTCGTGGTCGACGAGAAGCGGATGGCCGCCAATCTCGACATCAGTCGCGGACTGATCGTCGCCGAGGCCGTGATGATGGGACTGGCGCCGGAGATCGGCCGCCAGGAAGCGCATGATGTGGTCTACGACGCCTGCCGCCTCGCCAACGAGAAAGGCATGACGCTGGCCGACGCGCTGTCGGCGGACCCGCGGGTGACCTTGCGTATCGACCGCGCGACCATCGATCGGCTGACCTCGCCGCAAAATTATCTCGGCCTCGCGCCCGCGATGGTGGACCGGGTGCTGGCGGCATTGAAGCGTTAGTTGAGGGCAGTCACCGGGCGCGCCACATCGCGGCTGTGCGATTTGGCGGGAGCCTTCCGTTCAGTGTTCTTGCCCCGACGGGCAAATCACTTCGCTTTATCGGAAATCGTGTCAAGACCCTCGCGAAAAAATATTTCTGTTTACCAGAATAAGCCATCGGAGTATATGCTTTGCCATCCCGTCCCGTTCAGAGCAACTGTGCTGAAGTAGACCGGTGATCGGCCGGCCTCAAGGCTGGCGCGAAGCGCGCCCCCGCCTTCGGCGGCTGACGGCCTTGACCCCGTCCGTTCCCCGGTCTGTTGGCTTGGCATGCGCTCG
>NZ_JAUYAN010000147.1 GCF_030693485.1 Bradyrhizobium sp.
GGTTATGCCGGATTCGGATCCACCGCGCTGGACGATTGGCGGCAGTTCGGTACCGGCCTGGTCGGCCTGCAGGCGGTGGAGCGCGGCAACTCCCTGCTCGCGTTCCGGATGGACGACCGCAAGCAGCGCATCGTCATCGACCGCGCGATGGCGGATGGGGGACGCTTCTTCGGCTGGGAGGTGACGGACGCGGCCGATCTGGACGCCCTTGCCGCCCGGCTCGATAAGGCCGGGATCGATGTCGTGGCCGAACCGCGGACGCTGGCCGATGCAAGGCGTGTGCGTGGGTTGATTTCATTCACCGATCCCGAGGGCAACCGGCTCGAGGCCTTTTACGGCGCGGAGATCGACGAGACGCCGTTCAGGCCCGGCCGCTCGATCTCCGGCTTTCGCACCGGCCCGCTCGGTCTCGGCCATGCGGTGCTGACGGTGCAAAATATCGACCCGATGATGGCGTTCTATGTCGACCTGCTCGGCTTCGGGCTCAGCGACTACATCGAAAAACCGTTCCGCGCCTATTTCTTCCACGTCAATGCGCGCCATCACAGCCTCGCCATGATCGAGACCGGCAAGAGCGGCATGCATCATCTGATGGTGGAGTTGTTCTCGCTCGACGATGTCGGGCAGGCCTATGACGTCGCCCTGACGCAGGAAGATCGCGTCGGCGTCACGCTCGGCCGCCATACCAACGATTTCATGACCTCGTTCTACTGCAAATCGCCGTCCGCCTTCATGATCGAATGCGGCTGGGGCGGCCGCGAGATCGATCCCGGCAACTGGCAACCGGTCGAGATGTTCGACGGCCCGAGCCTGTGGGGTCATGAGCGCGTCTGGCTGCCGCCTGCAGACCGCGAGCTGGCGCGTGAAATGCGGATGCGCGCCGCGGCCGAAGGCCGCCGCGCGCCGGTGCAGGTGATGGAAGGCAATTACCGGCTGATGTCGGGGACCTGCGCCTGGTGGGATGGGATCAAGTAATAGACGGCCGCCGTCGTTCCCGCGAACGCGGGACGACGGATAAACCTACTCGCGATAACACCCCTGCTCGATCTCTTCGATCACGCCGCGCGCCGTTGGCGTCCAGCCGAGCTGCCGGGCCCGCTTGGCGCGCACCCGGCTGTTCGACGCCATGGTGTATTCGGCGGTACCCTCGCCCCATTCGGACGCCGCCTCCGCCATCGATATCGCGGTCGGCGGCCCCGAAAAGCCCAGCATGCGGTTGATGGCATCGCAAAGCTCGCGCATCGAATGCTCGCCGTTCTCGGCGAAATAGAACGACCCGGCCGGCGCCTTCTCGATCGCCAACGCATAGAGCGGCACGAGGTCGTCGATATGGACGTCCGACCAGATGTTTTCGCCGGGTCCGGCGTGCGCGGCATTGCCGCGCTTTCTGGCGAGCCTGATCAGATAGGGCACCTGCACGCTGTCCGCCTTGTCGCCATGACCTGCTCCATAGATCAAGCTGGGACAGATGATGACCGGACGGCAGCCCTTGTCGCGATACGACAGGATGAATTCGTTCAGGGCGACCCGCGCTGCGCGCGCTGATGATGGCGTGAACGGCGTGTCTTCATCGAACACCGCGTCGGAGCGTTCGCCGCGGGCCGGCGTGCCGACGATGCTCGACCCCGAGGTATGGATGAACGGCTTGCCGCTTCCCTCCAGCGCATCCAGCAAGGCCAAGACTGCACCCCTGTGGTCGGCACTGGCGGCATTGACCACGATATCGGCAGCTCGCGCGGCCCCGGCCAGAATGTCCGCATCGTCAAGCGTTCCCAGCACCGGCGCGATGCCCCGGGCGCGAACCGCGTCGGCCTTGTCCTGCGAGCGAACGAGGCCCGTCACCTGATGTCCGGCCGCGACCAGATAAGCCGCCACCGATCCGCCGATATAGCCCGATGCGCCCGTGCAAAGGATTTTCATGTCAGCCCAGATGCTTCTTGAAGAAATCGGTCGCCCGGCCCCAGGCCAGCTCAGCGGCGGCGCGATCGTGCACCGACTGGCGCTGCTCGTTGACGAAGGCGTGCTCGGCATCATAGCGGAACAGTTCGAGCGACTTGCCGGCGGCCTTCATCGCCTTCTCGAAACCATCGACCAGAGCCGGCGTGCACCAGTCGTCCTTGTTGGCAAAATGCGCCTGCAGCGGAATTTTCACGTCGGCGGGTTTTGCCGCCGCCTCCGGCGGGATGCCGTAGAACACCACGCCGGCGGCGAGTTCGGGAATTTTGGTAGCGCCGATAATGGTCACCGCGCCGCCGAGGCAGAAGCCGGTCAGGCCGACCTTGGCGCCGTTCCTGGCCAGATATTGCGCGGCGCCGCGCACGGTCTGGGTGGTCGCATCCATGAAATCCAGAGAGTTCATCTGCGCATTGGCGGCGTCGGTGTCGTGATAGGGCACCACGGTGCCCTTGTAGAGATCGGGCGCCAGTGCATCGAAGCCGGCCACCGCGAAGCGGTCGCACAGCCCCTTGATCTGATCGGAAAGCCCCCACCATTCCTGGATCACCACCACCCCGGGCGCATTGCCGCGCGCGGCATTGGCGAGATAACCGCCGGCGTCCTTGCCGTCCGGGCGCTTGAACGTGATGCTGGTACCCATGGTTCCTCCGGGGATTTTTCTTGCGGGGCGATTGGCGGCTATTTTGGCCGCTGTGGGGTTGGGATGCAATCGGTTCGCGCAAGCGCGGCTGTTCCCGGCGCTCACACCGCCGTCATCCCCGTGTAACGGCTCCGCCGTTATCCCTGGAGGTGGGCGCGCTTGCGCGCCTCGAAGGATGGGCCACGAGCACCGTTCGCATCCTTCGAGGCTCGCCGAAGACGGCAGCGTACGACTGCGCCCAACAAAAAAGCCCCCGCGGGGGCTTTTCCGAATTCATCCGATCCTGCGCAACGCTCAGTGCGCGTTGGCCCAGATCTTCTTCTTGGTGAAGTAGAGCAGGCCCGTGAGCAGGATCAGGAACACGAACACCTGCATGCCCAGTTTCTTGCGCGCTTCCA
>NZ_JAUYAN010000149.1 GCF_030693485.1 Bradyrhizobium sp.
TCCATCAGCCGCGAGATCAACTGCATCGCGACGTCCTTGAACGCCAGCGTCGGGCCGTGAAACAGCTCCAGCATGAATTGATTGGGACCGGTCTGGTCGAGCGGAACCACGGCGGGATGGCGGAACGTGGCGTAGGCCTCATTGGCCATGCGGCCGAGATCGGCATCGGAGATTTCGCCGCCGACGAAGGGCCTGATGACCTCGACCGCGACTTCCCAATAGGGCCGGCCGAACAATCCGGCGATGGCTTGCGGAGACAATTGCGGCCAGGTCTCGGGCACATAGAGGCCGCCGTCGCGGGCCAGCCCGGTCAGCATCACATCGCAGAAACCTAGCGTGGGGGCCTCCCCGCGCGTCGAAATATACCGCGTCAAACCGCCCTCCAAAGGCGCAAGGCCATCGCCAAGCCTTTGATATTAATGGATAATGTGACCTTGCTGATTGCAAGATCGTGCGGCACCATAAGCGTTTTTCGGACAATGGGAAATGGCAGTTGCGAGGCCATGGGCTATGGGGTCCCGGCCTTCGCCTAGCCTTCGCCGGGACGAGGGGAAACCTGCCGTCGTTGCGAGCGTCAGCGAAGCAATCCAGCGCAGGCGGATGCCGTTGGTCTTGACAGATTGCAGGTCGAATTCCAGCGAACTAATCCTCGCTAATGCCCGCCGACATCTACATCGATGTTGGCCGCCTTCAACGCGGCAATGACCGATGCAAGATGGGACCGGTCCTTGGTCTCGATCACCACCTCAAGAACCACAGCCTTGGCCGGTAGATCGGTGAAGATGCGCTGATGCGACACCTCGACGATGTTGGCGCCGCTCTTGCCGAGAACCTCGACGACCATGCCGAGCTGACCGGGCCGGTCCACGATGTCGAACTTCAGTTGCGACAGGCGGCCCTCCCTCGCCAGTTGGCGGGTCAGCACACCTGACAGCAGCCGGGTGTCGATATTGCCTCCGCTCAGCACGAGGCCTAACGCGCGGCCCTTGAAGCGCTCCGGGTCAGCGAGGACCGCTGCCAGACCGGCAGCGCCGGCGCCCTCTGTCACGGTCTTCTCGATGGTTATGAGAAAGCTCAGCGCATGCTCGATCTGCTGTTCGCTCACCAGCAGGATGTCATCGACCAGCGCGCGCACGATCTGCGAGGTGATACGGCCAGGCGCCTTGACCGCGATGCCCTCCGCCAGCGTATCGCCGCGCATCGGCAATAGCTGCCCCTTGATCAGGTTGTACATCGACGGATAGAGCGTTGCCTGCACGCCGATGATCTCGATGCTGGGCTTGATCGTCTTGGCGGCGACCGCCATGCCGGAGATCAGGCCGCCTCCGCCGATCGGCACGATCAGGACGTCGAGCTCGGGCACCGAGGCCAGCATTTCCAGCGCGATGGTGCCCTGACCGGCGACGATCAGGGCATCATCGTAGGGATGGACGAACGTCAGTTGCTGTTGGCGACAAATCCCGGTGGCGAGGGCGGCGGCCTCCTCAAGGGTTGCTCCACCTTCGATCACGTCAGCACCATGCCGGCGGGTATTCTCGATCTTCACGGTCGGCGTTCCCACCGGCATGACGATGGTTGCCGGTATTGACAGGTTGGCGGCGTGATAGGCCACACCCTGGGCGTGGTTGCCGGCCGAACAGGCAATCACCCCTCGTCGTCGTTCATCAGCGGACAGTCCCGACAGCCGATTGAGCGCCCCGCGCTCCTTGAAGGTCGCGGTGAACTGCAGGTTTTCAAACTTGAGCCAGATATTGGCACCGGTGATGTCGGACAGCGTGCGGCTACGCTCGAAGCTGGTCCGCTTCACCAAACCTTCGAGCACGCCCGCCGCCGTCACGATGTCGCGCAGCGTGACCGGCAACTGCGCAAGGGAGGTTGTCAGCGTCTCGTTCATCTTTGTCAGGTCTCAGGTAGTGGTTTTGCACGCGCCGAGCGCTGCCCAAATAACCACACTCCGAACGCGATCACCACGGCGCCCGCCAGCCCGAACCAGGTGATGATGTATTGCATGTGGTTGTCCTTGAGACGAACCGTGAGCGGGCCGGGTTTCGGGATGCCGCTCGCCGGCACCGGGGTTTCGAGGTCGATGTAGAACGGCGCGACCGGCTTGCCGCCCTCGTCCCAGCCGAGCGTCCGCACCATCGCCAGATGATCGCGGCTGAACCACAGCCGTTTGGCCATGTTCTCCGGCGGCGTCAGCGTGCCCGCGCTTTCGGGAAAGCGGAGGTAGCCCGTCAGCGTCGCAGGCTCCCCGGTGATCAGCCGCGTCACCGCGCGATCCTGCTGGGCGCGGTCCTGCATCGTGTTCTGCACGAAGCCGGCATTGATCACGACGATCTCGCCGGAGGGCAGCGTTGCGGGCAGGAACGCCCAGGTACCGGGGCCGGTGATATCGTCGCGTACCGCCGAGCCGGCACTGTAGACCATCGCATCCGGACGGGGCTGCCAGGTCGCGACAAAACGGACGCGGCGGAATTCATCGCGGGCCGGCGCCAGCGCGCTCCATTGCGAGGCCTGCGGCAGCGCGCCGGGAGCCGACGCGAGGCGTTCGGTCAGGGCCGCGATCAACGTTTGCTTCTCGGCGCGGCGCTGCAGCTGCCACACCCCGAGACCGACGCACAGCGCCACCAGGGCCAGCGAGAAAATGCCGAAGCCAACGACGCCGCGGCGCGTCCCGATGATCCCGCTCATTTCGGCTCGCGATCGATCAATTGGCCGGGCGCCGCCTTGTGGTGGAACTGCAGCGCGATCAGCAGCGACTTCATCGACCGCATCGGCAGCAATGTGGTCGCGAGGATCAGCGGCAGCCAGAGGACGGCATGCAGCCAGAACGGCGGCTGGTACTTGATCTCCACGATCAGGGCCGATCCGACCACGATGGCGCCGGCGATCATGATCAGGAAAATCGCGGGCCCGTCGCCGCTATCGATGAAGGCATAGTCGAGCCCGCAGGACTCACACCGCGGCCGCAGGTCGAGGAATCCCGCATACAATTTGCCCTTGCCGCAGCGCGGGCATTTGCAGGCGAGACCGCGCATCGCGCTTTCGGTGACGGTGGGCAGGGTAGAGTCCGGCATTCATTTTTCCATGGCGAGCGGGTTCGTATCCCCGACGCGGTGCGGCGTCTCTTCAATTCCCCCTCCAGGGCAGGGCAAGAACGGAAAAGGGCGGCCCTTCGGCCGCCCCCTTGTAGCACAGTGGACGAGGATCAATGGGTCGCGTTACCGGCCCCAGACGTAGATGGCGATGAACAGGAACAACCACACCACGTCGACGAAATGCCAGTACCAGGCGGCGAATTCGAAGCCGAGGTGCTGGGTCGGCGTGAAGTGCCCGGCATATGCGCGGAACAGGCAGACCAGCAGGAAGATGGTGCCGACCAGCACGTGGAAGCCGTGGAAGCCGGTGGCCATGAAGAAGGTGGCGCCGTAGATATTGCCGGCGAAGTTGAACGCGGCGTGGCCGTATTCATAGGCCTGCACGCAGGTGAAGGCCGCGCCGAGCAGGACGGTGAGGATCAAGCCCCATTTCAGGCCCTGGCGGTCGTTCTCCAGCAGCGCGTGATGCGCCCAGGTCACCGTGGTGCCCGAGGTCAGCAGGATCAGCGTGTTCAGCAGCGGCAGGTGCCAGGGATCGAAGGTCTCGATGCCCTTGGGCGGCCAGACGCCGCCGAACAGCGCCTCGCGGGTGGCATGGACGGCATCGGCCGGGAACAGCGCCGAGTTAAAGTAGGCCCAGAACCAGGCGACGAAGAACATCACTTCGGAGGCGATGAACAGGATCATGCCGTAGCGATGGCTGATCTGCACCACCCGTGTGTGATCGCCCTTGTGCTGGGCCTCCTGGATCACGTCTTTCCACCACGCCGCCATGGTGTAGAGCACGCCGATGGTGCCGATGCCGAAAACGATCGGGGCTGCGCCGAACATCTTGTGCATCCAGGCGACCGCGCCGACGGCCATGATGAAGGCCGAGATGGAGCCGACGATCGGCCACGGGGAGGGATCGACGAGGTGGTAGTCGTGGTGCTTGACGTGCGCCGTAGCCATTGCGGTCTCTCCGTTAGCGGTGCCGTGCTATTCGGCACGTATTCGTCTCAAAAATCAAATCCCGTCCCCGAAGATTTTTCCGAGATCCCTGGAGATCTCGGCAATCAGAGACTGCCCTTGCGCTTGTCCGGCTCGCTCGCCGCCACCGGCTTCGGCGCCGTTTCGCGCATGGGGTAGAAAGTGTAGGACAGGGTAATGGTATTCAAGCCGTCGTTCTCGCTGTCCGCGGCCAGCGCCGGATCGACGTAGAACACCACCGGCATCTGGCGTTTTTCGCCTGGCGCCATGGTCTGATCGGTGAAGCAGAAGCAGTTGATCTTCTGGAAATACGCCCCGACCGTCAGCGGCGCCACATTATAGGCGGCCTGCCCGGTGGTCTCGCGTGCCGAAATGTTGGTCACATTGTAGAACACGGTGAAGACTTCGCCGATCCGGACCTCGATCTCGGTCTGCTCCGGCTCGAACTTCCAGGGCAGCCCCGGCCCGACATTGGCGTCGAACCGCACCGCGATCTTGCGCGCCAGCGGCGCGCCTGACGGAGCCGAGGTCGCGACCTGGGTGGTACCGTTGAAGCCGGTGGTGCGGCAGAACCAGTCGTAGAACGGCACCGCCGCGTAGGACGCGCCGACCATCAGCACCACGACGAAGCCGCAGAGCGAAGCCACCGCCGCGTCGCGGCCAAGCCCGCGCAGCGATACAAGCCCGCGCAGTGGAAAGATCCGGCGGCGTTCGGCGGTGGCTTGGCTCGTGGTCGCCGGTTGCGGCGGCATCGTCGGCTGGCGCTCCATGTCGATCATCCCGTCACATTGGCCGCAGCATCACCGCAGGTCCCTTGACCACGGTGACCGCGAAAAACAGCACGACCAGCACGGCGAGCGCCAGCGCGATGGCGATCGAACGCTCACGGCGGGTTTTCTTCTGCGCCTCGGTGAGGACGATTCCGTCTGGCATCTGCTTGTCATCCATTCGCTCATGCGCCCCCTACCAGATCGAGGGTGCAACGGCATGGACGACGACCTCGAGCAGCAAGGTCGCGAACAGCACGAACAGATAAACGATCGAGAAGGCGAACAGCTTTCGGGTGGCGCGCAACGCCTGGCTACCGGTGCGATGCCGGTAGACGTTGACCGCGAGCGCGAACATGCCGGCGCCGAGCGCCAGCGACATCAGGCCGTAGACGGCGCCGAAATAACCGAGCGGCCACGGCGCCACCGCAACCGCCACCAGCACGACGGTATAAAGCAGGATCTGCAGCCGCGTCGCATCGGGACCGGCGACCACCGGCAGCATCGGCACCCCGGCGCGGGCATAGTCGTCGTTGCGAAACAGCGCCAGCGCCCAGAAATGCGGCGGGGTCCAGAAGAAGATGATCAGGAACAGCAGCAGCGGCTCCACCGACAACGAGCCGGTCGCCGCCGCCCATGCCACCACAGGAGGCAGCGCGCCGGCAGCGCCGCCGATCACGATGTTCTGCGCGGTCCAGCGCTTCAGCGCTATGGTGTAGATCACGACGTAGAAGAAGATGGTGAAAGCCAGCAATCCACCGGCCAGCCAGTTGACGAGGACGCCGAGCGTCATCACCGAGAAGAACGCCAGTATCAGGCCGAAGGCGAGCGCCTCCGGGCGCGAGACGCGGCCGCGCGGGATCGGTCGGTTGACGGTGCGCGACATCAGCGCGTCGATATCGCTTTCGTACCACATGTTGAGCGCGCCCGAGGCGCCGGCGCCGACCGCAATGCAGAGGATCGAGGTGAAGGCCAGCACCGGATGGACGTGGCCCGGCGCGATCACGAGCCCGACCAGCGCCGTGAAGATCACCAGCGACATCACCCGCGGCTTCAGCAGCGCGATGTAGTCGGCAACACTGGCCTCCGAGATGCGAGGCAGTTCGATGGCGTTGTGGTCGATAACCGACAAGACAGGTCTTTCTTCCGTTTAAGTGCGCGGCGCAAACGATGCGCCGCGCATTGCCGATTACTGCACGCGGGGCAGCACTTCGAACTGATGGAACGGCGGCGGCGACGGCAGCGTCCATTCCAGCGTGGTGGCGCCCGCCCCCCACGGATTGGCGGCGGCCTGTTCCTTCTTCACGAACGCCAGGATGACGCCGTAGATGAAGATCAGCACGCCGAAGCCGGAGAGGTAGGAGCCGAGCGAGGACACCAGGTTCCAGCCGGCGAAGGCGTCGGGATAATCGACGTAGCGGCGCGGCATGCCGGACAGCCCGAGGAAGTGCTGCGGGAAGAACACCAGATTGACGCCGACGAAGGTGACCCAGAAGTGCAGCTTGCCGATGAACTCCGAATACATGTAGCCGGACATTTTCGGGAACCAGTAGTACCAGCCGGCGAAGATGCCGAACACGGCGCCGAGCGACAGCACGTAGTGGAAGTGCGCGACCACGTAATAGGTATCCTGCAGCACGCGGTCGACGCCGGCATTGGCCAGCACCACGCCGGTCACGCCGCCGACCGTGAACAGGAAGATGAAGCCGATCGCCCACAGCATCGGCGTCTTGAACTCGATCGAGCCGCCCCACATCGTCGCTATCCAGGAGAAGATCTTCACGCCGGTCGGCACCGCGATCACCATGGTGGCGGCGACGAAATAGGCCTGGGTCGCCGACGACATGCCAACGGTGTACATGTGGTGCGCCCACACCACGAAGCCGATGCCGCCGATCGCGACCATCGCATAGGCCATGCCGAGATAGCCGAACACCGGCTTCTTCGAGAAGGTCGAGATGATCTGGCTCACCATGCCGAACGCCGGCAGGATCAGGATGTAGACTTCGGGGTGGCCGAAGAACCAGAACAGATGCTGGAACAGCACCGGGTCGCCGCCGCCTTCGGCGGAGAAGAAGGTGGTGCCGAAATTGCGGTCGGTGAGCAGCATGGTGATGGCGCCGGCCAGCACCGGCAGCGACAGCAGCAGCAGGAACACCGTGACCAGGATCGACCACACGAACAGCGGCATCTTGTGCAGGGTCATGCCCGGCGCGCGCATGTTGAAGATCGTGGTGATGAAGTTGATGGCGCCGAGGATCGAGGAGGCGCCGGCCAGATGAAGCGACAGAATCGCGAAATCGACCGCCGGTCCGGGATGGCCCGAGGTCGACAGCGGCGCGTAGATGGTCCAGCCACCGCCGTCGCCGTTGGCGCCCGGCGGACCCTCGACGAAGGTGGACATCAGGAGCAGCGCGAACGAGGCCGGCAGCAGCCAGAACGAGATGTTGTTCATGCGCGGGAACGCCATGTCGGGCGCGCCGATCATCAGCGGCACGAACCAGTTGCCGAAGCCGCCGATCAT
>NZ_JAUYAN010000157.1 GCF_030693485.1 Bradyrhizobium sp.
GCCAAGGCGCTCAGCGCCTTCAAATTCGGCGACGTCACATTCTACTGGATCACCCGCGCCTGCGCGATCTCGGTTTTGCTCATCCTCGGCGGCATCATTATCTCGCTGATCGTGGGCGCTTGGCCGGCGATCATGGAGTTCGGCGCTTCCTTCCTGTTCACGTCGCGCTGGGCGCCGTCGAACGACCCGCCGGTGCTCGGCGCGCTCGGTCCGATCTACGGCACGCTGGTCACCTCCGTCATCGCCATGATGATTGCGGTCCCGGTCGGCCTCGGCATCGCGATCTTCCTCACCGAGCTCTGTCCGCAGTGGCTGCGCCGTCCGATCGGCCTTGCGGTGGAACTGCTGGCCGGCATCCCCTCGATCATCTACGGCATGTGGGGCTTCTTCGTGCTCGGCCCGTTCATGGCCGACAGCTTTCAGCCATTCATGATTGGTCTGTTCGAGGGTGTTCCGGTGCTGGGATCGATTTTCGCCGGCCCGCCCTCCTATCTCAGCCTGTTCAATGCGTCGCTGATTCTCGCGATCATGGTGCTTCCGTTCATTACCGCGATTTCGGTCGACGTGTTCAAGACGGTGCCCCCGGTACTGAAGGAAGCCGCCTACGGCGTCGGCTGCACCACCTGGGAAGTCGTCCGCAACGTGGTGATTCCCTATACGAAGGTCGGGGTGATCGGCGGCATCATGCTGGCGCTTGGCCGCGCGCTCGGCGAAACCATGGCGGTGACGTTCATCATCGGCAACGCGTTCAAAATCACCGGTTCGGTGTTTTCGCCGGGCACCACGATCTCGGCAGCGATCGCATCCGAATTCGCCGAGAGCGACGGCCTGCATCAATCCGGACTGATCCTGCTCGGCCTGCTGCTGTTCATATTGACCTTCTTCGTGCTGGCCGCGGCGCGTCTGATGCTGTCGCGGCTGGAAAAGAAAGCGGGGAACTGATCATGAATCCGATTTACGCCCGCCGCCGCCGCGTCGACATCGTCATCAAGTTCCTGTGCCTCGGTGCAGCGATCTTCGGCGTTACCTGGCTGGGCCTGATCCTGTTCACTCTGTTTTACAACGGCCTCGCCGGACTCAATCTGGCGATCTTCACCGAGAATACCCCGCCGCCGGGATCGACCGATGGCGGCCTGCTCAACGCCATCGTCGGGTCGATTATCATGACCGTGATCGGGGTCGGCATCGGCGCGCCGCTCGGCATGATGGCCGGCACCTACCTCGCCGAATACGGCAGGAACGACCGGCTCACCTCGGTGATTCGCTTCATCAACGATATTCTGCTCAGCGCTCCCTCGATCATCATCGGCCTGTTCATCTACGGCGCCGTCGTTTTGCCGATGGGGAGGTTCTCCGCCTTGGCCGGCAGCCTGGCGCTGGCGGTGATCGTGATCCCCGTGGTGGTGCGCACCACCGAGGACATGCTGCTGCTGGTGCCCAATCCCCTGCGCGAGGCGGCCTCGGCGCTCGGCCTGCCGCGTTCGCTGGTCATCAAGCGCATCGCCTACCGCGCGGCGCGCGCCGGTCTCATCACCGGCGTGCTGCTGGCCACCGCCCGGGTCGCCGGCGAAACCGCGCCGCTGTTGTTCACCGCACTCTCCAACCAGTTCTTCAGCCTCGACCTGACCCAGACGATGGCCAACCTTCCGGTTACCATCAACAACTTCGTGCAAAGCCCCTACGCCTACTGGAAGCAGCTCGCCTGGAGTGGGGCGCTGCTGATCACCCTGACCGTACTTGCGCTGAATATTGGCGCCCGCATCCTTGGCGCCGAGAGGACACCAAAATGAATGAGATTTCAGTATCGATGAGCGCCGCGGGCGGACCCGTTCCCGCGGTGGTGTTGCCCGAGGCGCCGGCCAAGGTGACGGCGCGAGATCTCAATTTCTACTACGGCGAAAACCACGCGCTGAAGAACATCAACCTTACGCTCGGCACCAACCGCGTCACCGCCTTCATCGGGCCGTCCGGCTGCGGCAAGTCGACCCTGCTGCGCATCTTCAACCGGATGTACGATCTGTATCCCGGCCAGCGCGCCACCGGTCAGGTGATGCTGGATTCCACCAACATTCTCGATCCCAAGCTCGACCTCAATCTGCTGCGGGCGCGGGTCGGCATGGTATTCCAGAAGCCGACGCCGTTTCCGATGACGATCTATGAGAACATTGCCTTCGGCATTCGGCTCTACGAGAAGATTTCCAAATCGGATATGGACGGCCGGGTCGAAAAGGCGCTACGCGGCGGCGCGCTGTGGAACGAGGTCAAGGACAAGCTGAACGCCTCCGGCCTCAGCCTGTCCGGCGGCCAGCAGCAGCGGCTCTGCATCGCCCGCACCGTCGCGGTGCGGCCCGAGGTGATCCTGTTCGACGAGCCGTGCTCGGCGCTCGATCCGATCTCGACTGCCAAGATCGAGGAACTCATTTCGGAACTGGCGGAGGAGTATACGATCGCCATCGTCACCCACAACATGCAGCAGGCCGCGCGCGTCTCCGACAAGACCGCCTTCATGTATCTTGGTGAGCTGATCGAATTCGACGACACCAACAAGATCTTCACCTCGCCGAGCGATCGTCGAACCCAGGACTACATCACCGGCCGGTTCGGCTAGAGCAGGATCCGGAAAAGTAGACCCGGTTTTCCGAAAAGGTCGTGCTCAAAAAACAAACGAGATCATGATCCGATCCATCGGATCGTGATCTAAGGAGAGAAAAATGGCTTCTGAACACACCGCCAAGGCCTTCGATAGCGATCTGCAGGAATTGACCCGTCTGGTCGCGGAGATGGGCGGCCTCGCTGAACGCATGATCGTCGATTCCGTCGACGCGCTGATCCGCAGGGACGTCGCGCTCGGCAAGCGCGTCGTCGCCGCCGACGCCGAGATCGATCGCCTGCAGCATGTCATCGAGGAATTCGCCGTTCTGACCATCGCGCGCCGCCAGCCGATGGCGGTGGACCTGCGCGAAATCATCGGCGCCATGCGGGTTGCCATCGATCTGGAGCGGATCGGCGACCTCGCCAAGAACATGGGCAAACGGGTGGCGGCGCTGGAAAGCGATTTCCAGCCGCTGAAACTGATCCGCGGGCTCGAGCACATGACTGACCTCGTGACGGGCCAAGTCAAATCCGTGCTCGACGCCTATGCCGCGCACGATCTGCCGGCGGCGATGGCGGTGTGGAAGGGCGACGAGGAGGTCGACGCCATCTGCACATCGCTGTTCCGCGAACTCCTGACCTATATGATGGAAGATCCGCGCAACATCTCGTTCTGCATCCATCTGATGTTCTGCGCCAAGAACATCGAACGGATCGGCGATCACGCCACCAATATCGCGGAAACGGTGTTCTACATGATCGAAGGCCAGCAGATGGTCGACAAGCGCCCGAAGGGCGACATGACGACGTTTGCCGCGACCGTTCCCGACTGAGAGAGTATTCTTGCGTGAAGAAAATGTGTCAAATCAAGGAAGAGGGTTTTAGCCGATGAGTGCGCGCATCATGGTGGTGGAAGACGAGGAAGCGCTCACCACGCTCTTGCGCTACAACCTCGATGCCGAGGGCTACGACGTCGAAACCGTCGGGCGCGGCGACGACGCCGACACCAGGCTGAAGGAGCGGGTGCCCGACCTCGTGGTGCTGGACTGGATGTTGCCCGGCCTGTCCGGAATCGAGCTGTGCCGCCGCCTGCGGGCGCGGCCGGAGACGCGGCAGCTGCCGATCATCATGCTGACCGCGCGCGGCGAGGAGAGCGAGCGGGTGCGCGGGCTCGCCACCGGCGCCGACGACTACATCGTAAAACCCTTCTCGGTGCCGGAATTGCTGGCGCGGGTGAAGGGCCTGTTGCGCCGTGCCAGCCCCGAGCGGCTGGCCACCATGCTGACCTATGGCGACCTCGAGCTCGACCGCGAAAAGCGCCGGGTGGCGCGCTCCGGCCGCCCGATCGATCTCGGCCCGACCGAATATCGCCTGCTGGAATTTTTCCTGGAGCATCCCGGCCGGGTGTTCAGCCGCGAGCAACTGCTCGACAGCGTCTGGGGCCGCGACATCTATATCGACGAGCGCACCGTCGACGTCCATATCGGCCGCCTGCGCAAACTGCTCAACCCCGGCGGCGAGCAGGACCCGATCCGCACCGTGCGCGGCGCCGGCTACGCGCTGGACGACAGGTTCGCGAAGGCGGCGGAATAAAACTCCATCGTCGTCCCGGCCAAGCGAGCGTAAGCGAGCGCTGTGCCGGGACCCATAACCACCGATGTTGATTTTCATATGAGCTGGAGCACCAGCTTGGCATAACCACGAGCGCCTGTGGCTATGGATCCCCGCGTGCGCGGGGACGACACTGAATGTGAAACCGCTTACCGCGTCGGCTTCGGCGGCTGCCGGCGGCGGTCGCTGGCGGGCTGGTAGGCGATGCGCGAGTGGTGCGCGCAATAGGGCAGGCTGGCCAGCGCCCGGCCGCCGCAGAAGAAGAATTCCGAACTGGAGGGATCGCCGATCGGCCAGTGGCAGGTTGCCTCGTTGAGCTCCAGCAGCGACAGCCGCTGGCTCATCGGCACCACATTGTCGTAGGCGATCGGATCCGGCTCCATCTCGACGTCGAAGGCATGGGCCAGCGCGGTGTTGCCGCGCGATACCGGACGCTGCACCCGCATCATCTGCTGGGCGGGCCGCGCCTTGCGCTGCCGCGGGGCGGCCGAAGAGGGGCTCTTGGCGCGGCCGGAAAGGCCCAGCCGGTGGACTTTGCCGATCACCGCGTTTCGCGTCACATTTCCGAGCTCTGCGGCGATCTGGCTGGCCGAAAGCCCGCCTTCCCAGAGTTTTTTCAGTTGCTCGACGCGATCGTCGGACCAGGTCAATACCGTCATCGCACTCTTCCCTTCGCATCGCGCCGGCCAGCATGAGGACGGCGCAGCGATGCCAAATCTCAAAAATCCCTGCGGGCAGAATCCCTTAACCCTCGCCGGGCGGGATAACCGCGCCCGAACGTGTACGCTGAACAGCAACGACTAGAGGATCAGAACCGCCGCACGAGATGTCGTACCCGACAGCCCGGAAGCTACAATATGGCGTGACTCCGGCGCAAGAGTCAGCATGGTTGCATCCACATGTTCCGTCTCCAGCACCGGAATCCTACGGATGTTTCCCGCCTTTGCGTGACCGGTTGACAGTTATCGCGCCACGCCTAGAATGGTTCCTGCGTGCCGCCCCTAAAAGGCGGCACGTTTTGTTTCCGGGGGCCGGTTGTGGATGCGATCTCACCTATACGCACCGTAGCGGGCTCTAACCCCAAGTGATTTGCCATGCCGAACAGCGCGACGTCGCATCTGCTCCCCGTATTCGCCCGGGTCGATCTCGGTTTCGAGCGCGGCGAAGGCGCCTGGCTGATATCGACCACTGGCGAGCGTTATCTCGATTTCACCAGTGGCGTCGCGGTCAACGCGCTCGGCCATTGCCACCCGCATCTGGTCGCGGCCCTGCAGGAGCAGGCCACCAAACTCTGGCACATGTCGAACCTGTTCAAGAGCCCTGACGGCGACCGGCTCGCCGCGCGGCTATGCGAGCAGAGCTTTGCCGATTTCGTGTTCTTCTGTAATTCCGGCGCCGAAGCGATGGAATGCGCCATCAAGGTCGCGCGCCGCTACCACGCCGCCAAGGGACAGCCCGAGCGCTTTCGTCTGGTCACCTTCGAAGGTGCGTTCCATGGCCGCACGCTGGGAACGCTGGCGGCGACCGGCTCGGCGAAATATCTCGAAGGTTTCGGACCGCCGCTGGACGGTTTCGACCAGGTGCCGCATGGCGATCTCGAAGCCGTCAAGAAGGCGATCGGACCCACCACCGCCGGCATCCTGATCGAGCCGGTGCAGGGCGAGGGCGGCGTGCGCTCCGCGCCGAATTCGTTCTTCAAGGCGTTGCGCGAACTGTGCGACCAGCACGGCATGCTGTTGATCTTCGACGAGGTGCAGACCGGCATGGGCCGCACCGGTGACCTGTTCGCCTACAAGCGCCTGGGCGTCACTCCCGACATCATGCCGCTGGCGAAAGCGCTCGGCGGCGGCTTCCCGATCGGCGCGTGCCTCGCCACCGCGGAAGCGGCGTCAGGCATGACGCCGGGCTCGCACGGCTCGACCTTCGGCGGCAACCCGCTGGCGATCGCCGCGGCCAACGCGGTGCTGGACGTGATGCTGAAGCCCGGCTTCTTCGACCATGTCCAGAAAATGTCGCTGCTGTTGAAACAGAAGCTGGCCTCCGTGGTCGATCGCTATCCCACCGTGCTGTCGGAAGTGCGCGGCGAGGGTCTGCTGGTCGGCGTCAAGGCCGTGGTGCCCTCGGGCGATCTCGTCAACGCGCTGCGCGACCAGAAGCTGCTCACGGTCGGCGCCGGCGACAATGTGGTCCGGTTCCTGGCGCCTTTGATCGTGTCCGAAGCCGAGATCGCGGAATCCGTGCAGTGCCTCGAGCGCGCCTGCGTGGCGTTGTCGGCCGGCCAGTTGCAGAAGGCGGCGGGGTGATGAGCAAGGCTCTGAACCATTTTCTCGACCTCAACGAGATTCCGACCAAGCAGCTGCGCAACATCCTGGCCGCCAGCGTCGCCATAAAGGCGAAGCTGAAGGCGCAGAAGAAGCAGGACGTCAAGCCGGTCAGGCCGCTCGAAGGCAAGACGTTGGCGATGATCTTCGAAAAGCCCTCGACCCGCACCCGGGTCTCGTTCGACGTCGGCATGCGCCAGCTCGGCGGTGAATCGATCATGCTGACCGGCGCCGAGATGCAGCTCGGCCGCGGCGAGACCATCGCCGACACCGCGCGCGTGCTGTCGCGCTACGTCGACGCCATCATGATCCGCATCCTCAACCACGAGGCGCTGCTGGAACTGGCCGCGCACGCCACCGTGCCCGTCATCAACGGGCTGACGCGGCGCTCGCATCCCTGCCAGGTGATGGCCGACCTGATGACCTTCGAGGAGCATCGCGGGCCGATCGAGGGCCGCACCGTGGCCTGGACCGGCGACGACAACAACGTGCTGGCGTCATGGGCGCATGCGGCGGAGCGCTTCAAGTTCAAGCTGAATGTCGCGACGCCGCCGCAGCTGGCGCCGAAAAAAGCGATGAAGGATTGGATCAAGGCCACCGACGCACCGGTCGTGCTCGGCAGCGACCCGGAGGCCGCGGTGCGCGGCGCCGATTGCGTGGTCACCGACACCTGGTTCTCGATGGGCGACAAGGAAGGCAAGCACCGTCACAACATCCTCAAGCCTTATCAGGTCAACGCAAGGCTGATGTCGCTGGCGAAAAAGGACGCGATCTTCATGCACTGCCTGCCCGCCCACCGTGGCGACGAGGTCACCGACGAGGTGATCGACGGCCCGCAGTCGGTGGTGTTCGACGAGGCCGAAAACCGCCTGCACGCCCAGAAAGGCATTCTGGCGTGGTGTTTCGAGGCAGTCTCTTAATCCCTCCCCCCGCGTAGCGGTGGGGAGGGTGGCCGGCCGAAGGCCGGTCGGGTGGGGGGTGCCTCAGCAGGCGATCTGCCAGCTGAATGCGCTGAAGCAGCCCCCCACCCGGCACATCGTTCGCTGCGCTCACGATGTGCCACCCTCCCCACCGCTGCGCTGGGGGAGGGATGAGACGCCCCTTTCGATTCACTCCTCCCGACCCCAGATAAAGCGCCATGACTTCACCATCCCCCCCCATCAAAATCTCCCTGGAAACCCCTGTACGCGCCCCGTCAGAGGTCCCGGTCGACGATGCGGTGCTGCCGTTCGAGGTCGCTTCGCTGGATCTGCGCGGCCGGCTGGCGAGGCTCGGCCCGGCGCTCGACGATATTCTCACCAAACACGATTATCCGCCCGCCGTGGGAAAATTGCTCGGCGAGGCCATCGTGCTGACGACCCTGCTCGGCTCGTCGCTGAAATTCGACGGTCGCTTCATCCTGCAGACCCAGACCGACGGCCCGGTGTCGTTCCTGATCGTGGATTTCCAGGCGCCCGACCGGCTGCGCGCCTATGCCCGCTTCGATGCCAAGCGGCTCGAGGAGGGCCAGGATTCCGGCGCGCTGCTCGGCCACGGCCATCTCGCCATGACCGTCGACCAGGGCGCGGACATGAGCCGCTATCAGGGGCTGGTGGCGCTGGAAGGCGGCGATCTGGAAGACGCCGCGCATGAATATTTTCTGCGCTCCGAACAAATCCCGACGCGCGTGCGTCTGGCGGTCGGCGAGGAATGGCGCGGCGGCGGCGATGGCCCAAAACATCGCTGGCGCGCCGGCGGCATGCTGCTGCAGTTCTTGCCGAAGGCGCCGGAGCGGGCGCGGCAGGCCGATCTGCATCCCGGCGACGCGCCGGAAGGCGTGGAGACCCACGAGGTCGCGGAAGACGACGCCTGGATCGAGGGCCAGTCGCTGATCTCGACCGTCGAGGACGTCGAGCTGATCGATCCCGATCTCTCGGGCGAGCGGCTGCTGTATCGCCTGTTTCACGAGCGCGGCGTCCGCGTGTTCGCGCCGCTGCCGCTGCGCGCGCAATGCTCCTGCTCCCGCGACGCGGTGTCCGGCATGCTCAACAGTTTCGAGAAGCAGGACCGCGCCGACATGGTCAAGGATGGCAAGGTGGTGGTGACCTGCGAGTTCTGCTCATCGGTCTACGAATTCACGCCGCAGGAAGCCGGCGTGGAGTAGGGCGCGGCGCTCAGGGCACGTTCAGTTTCCGCATCGTTTCCCTGATCCAGTCGTGATGCGCCGACAGCGCCACCGCCTTGGTTTGCTTGCCCGCGACGGCGACCATGAGTCCGACGAGGCTGTGCATGCCGCGATAGGCAAACACCGGTCCGCCGGAATCGCCCGGACCGGCGTTGGCGGCCTCCTCGCCGACGCGGCTGAGGACCACCCAGCCCCTGATCGATTGCGAAACCCGCTGCAGCACCATGCGCAACACCACGCCGGTTCCGGTATCTCCGGCGGCGCTTTTGCCGTATCCCGCCACGATCAGGTCGTCGCCGACGCGCAGGCTGCGCCGATTGAGAACGGCCGGCACGAAGCGCTCGGGCAGCGGCTTTGCCAGTTTGAGGATCGCAAGATCGGGTGAGCCGGAGTCCCTGGGCGTATAGAGCGGATGCTGAATTATTTCGGCAACGGGACTGAGCTGTGTCTGATATCCTTCGCCGAGGTTGCCGCCGATATGGAAGCGCTCGCCCTGGCGAATGCAGTGCGCCGCCGTCAGCACGATGTCCGGCGCCAGCACCACGCCGCTGCATCGGCCCTTCGCGCCGGCCACGACGACGGTGAAGCGCTGCACCGTGCGGTCGGCGACATCGGCGCCGACCAGCGCGCCGGCTGGACCGCCTGACAACAACAGGCAGATCACGAGCGCGAGGCATCTTGCCTGATTGGCTTTCACGGACGGCGCCCTTGCAGCGATGAGGTATGCCTCAACCGCGACAGTCTACATAGTATCTCGGTCCGATTGGAAACGTGAACCCTCTTGCGTCGTCCCTGCGAACGCAGGGACCCATAATCCCGGTCAGTTGTTGTGACGACGCGCTGGTTCACGCAAGCCTATGAGCACCGTCAAAAAATGGCGGCACGGCGTGGGTCCCTGCGTTCGCAGGGACGACGTTGAGAAATGACGCGCATCCCCCTAATTGAACGCGATGCCGAACTGTTTTCCCCTGCGCCAGACGGTGCGGCAGGGCAGGGTGGAGCCGGCGGCCATCAAGGTGAAATTCTTCGCAAGTCGCGGGCGGCTGGTCAGGCTCAGGCTGGCGCCGGTGGCGGAGAGATTATGGACCGTGCAGGCGAACTCGCGGCGGCCGGCCGCAATCGTTGCGGGCGTGGTCACGGCGTGCCGCCACACCACCCGCCTTTCATCCACCGAGGCGCGATCGGTCGCTCGTGCTCCGACCATGCTGAAGACGCCGGCACATTCCGAACAGATATAGCACCACATATCGTAGTCCGCGGCGCATGGCGTGATCCGGTCGAGGGTCATGTCGATGCGACATTGCTGGCAGACCGGCGTCGGGCTTGGAGTGAGGAACATGCGAGCAAGGTTAAATGCTGCGACGCGCAATTCGAATCCGCATAACTACGGGGCGCGCCGGTTAAGCTTAACGCTGCCGCTCTAGTTCAGCACCCGCTTGTTGTCGGGGCTGTCGAGCGAGAATGCGGGGACGTCGACCTCGAATTGTTCGCCGCTCTCGCTGACCATCTGGTAGCGGCCTCTCATGAAGCCCGACGCGGTCGGCAGCGGCACGCCTGAGGTGTATTCAAAGTGCTCGCCGGGCGCCAGCACCGGCTGCTCGCCGACCACGCCTTCGCCGCGCACTTCCTGCTTGCGGCCGGAGGCGTCGGTGATGATCCAGTGCCGGGTCTGCAGCTGCACGGTCTCCCCGCCGGTGTTGGTGATGACGATGGTGTAGGACCAGAAATACTGACGGTTTTCGACCGACGAGCGTTCCGGCAGGAAGTTCGGCTCGACGGTGACCTCGATCTGGCGGGTAATGGCGCGGTACATGCAGTCATTCTTCCATGCGGTCGGTGTTTCCTGCAGCCGGTCTTCCATGCAGTATTCAGACCCGTTGGCATCATATCGAAGAGTTCCGGCGGAACCAACCACCGGACGGCCAATGACGGCCTCCATGGGCCGCCACGCAACTGCAATCGCGGTTTCAACAACATTCCGGCCTAAAGCTCCCCCGCGCCGGGTGTTCCCAACGCGTCTTGCTTGCAACCTGCGTGCCGATACTATCTTTCGTGTCGCAAGGGCAGGTAAAGTTCATCTCCAGACGGTGCCAGATGACGTCCATTGCCGATCGATTTGCCGGAGCGCCCTATACGGGCGAAGCGAAGGCGCGCGCCGCCGCGGCGGCACCGGTTGCCGTGCCGGTGATTACGCTTCCCGCCGGAACCGAGCGCGAGCTGCGGCTCGATCTGTTTCGCGGGCTGGCGCTGTGGCTGATCTTCATCGGCCATCTGCCCAACAATATCGTGACCTGGTTCACGTTCCGCAATTACGGGTTCAGCGACGCCACCGAGATCTTCATCTTCATTTCCGGCTATACCGCGGCGTTCGTGTACGGCCGCGCCATGCTGGAGGCCGGCTTCGTGATCGCGACCGCGCGCATCATGCGCCGGGTCTGGCAGATCTATGTTGCGCACGTTTTCCTGTTCGTGATCTTCCTGGCGCAAATTTTCTACGTCGCCGCCAGGTTCGACAACCCGCTCTACGCGGAAGAAATGGGGATCATGGATTTCCTCAAGCAGCCCGATGTCGCCATCATCCAGGCGCTGCTGCTGCGGTTCCGCCCCGCCAACATGGACGTGCTGCCGCTCTATATCGTGCTGATGCTGTTTCTGCCCCTGATCATCTGGCTGATGAAATGGCGGCCTGACGTCACGCTGGCGCTGTCGGTCGTGCTCTATGCCGTCAGCTGGCAATTCGATCTGTACCTGTCGGCCTATCCGAACGGCTTCTGGGTCTTCAATCCATTCGCCTGGCAATTGCTGTTCGTCTTCGGCGCGTGGTGCGCATTGGGCGGCGCCAGGCGAATGTCGCGAATCCTGTCGTCGCCGGTCACGATGTGGCTCTGTGGCGCCTATCTGTTGTTCGCCTTCTGCGTCACCCTGACCTGGCACCTGCCGCAGCTGAACTTCCTGATGCCGAAACGCATCGAGCAGTGGATGTATCCGATCACCAAGACCGACATGGACGTGCTGAGGTTCGCGCACTTCCTGGCGCTGGCTGCGGTGACGGTGCGGCTGCTGCCGAAGGACTGGCCCGGACTGAAGTCGCGCTGGCTGCGGCCGATGATCCTGTGCGGGCAGCATTCGCTGGAGATTTTCTGTCTCGGCGTGTTCCTGGCCTTCGCCGGCCATTTCGTGCTGGCCGAGTTCGCGGGCGGCGGTCGGGTCCTGCAACTCGTCGTCAGCGTTGCCGGTATCCTCATAATGGTCGGCGTGGCGTGGATCATTTCATGGTACAAGCATTCCGCCGACAAGAACGCGTCGCGAAAAAAAGGCGCTGTGGGCAACGCCGATATGGCGGGAGGGGGTTCATGAAGTCCGTCCCGATGACCCTTCTGGGGCTGACCTTGCTGGCCGGCTTGCTGGCCAGCGCGCCGTCGCGCGCCGACCCCTCGAACTGCGAGGTCCCGGCCTATTTGCTGCTCACCGAAAGCCCGCTGCCCAGGGTCGAGGCCGCGGTCAGGGATGGCCGTCCATTGGACATTGTGGTGATTGGCAGCCGGTCCTCCAGCATCGCCACGTCCGAAGCCAGCGCCTGGCCCGGCAGGCTGCAGGCGATGCTGAAGGAGAGGCTGAAGGTTCCGGTCAACGTCTCGGTAGAACTACAGATCAAGAAGACCGCCGAGGAAGTCGCAACAGGCCTCGTTAAGCTGGTGGAAGTAAAAAAGCCTACTTTGGTGATCTGGCAGACCGGTACCTACGATGCCATGCGGTCGGTCGATCCGGATGATTTTCGCACCGCGGTCGGCGATGGAGTTGTGGCGCTCAAGGAGGCGGGAGCCGACGTGGTCCTGATGAATCTGCAATACAGCCCGCGCACCGAGACGATGATTTCAGCGCCGCCCTATCTGGATAATATGCGGGTGGTGGCGCAGCAGTTCGATGTCCCGTTGTTCGACCGCTTTGCCATCATGCGGCACTGGAATGACTCTGGAGATTTCGACCTGTTCAGCGCCGCTCACGGTCTCGACCTTGCCAAGCGGGTGCATAACTGCATCGGCCGGGCGCTGGGGAAGTTCGTGGTTGACGCCGCGCGGATCGAGCCGGCGCAGCAGAATTGAGGAACTAGCGTTAATGAGTTGTCACTGCCCTTTTCGTCGTGTTGCGTCCCTGGTGCTGCCCGCAATCGCGGCATTCGTGCTGCTGACTTCGGCACAGATCTGGCCTGCGCGGGCGCAAGCCGTTCAGCCTGCCCAGCAGGCCACCCTCTCCGACCCCGCCAAATCCAACCCCGCCAAATCTGATGCGGCGAAGCCGTCCACGCCCGTGACGGGAGGCAATGTCGCCGCCGTCGACCCGGCCAATCCGCAGCAGAAGAGCCTTCCCTCCAGGGCGATCGAGAAGGTCAAGGAAGCCGCGAAATCGGCCGGCGATATTTTCAGCCGGGTGCCCTGTCTGCCGCCGAAGGGCGGGGTCAGGAAGATGGGCTCGCTGCCGCGGGTGGCGAGCGAACTTGCCTCCGGCGAGCCTGTGGTGATTGTCGCCTTCGGTTCGTCGTCGACCCAGGGCCATGGCTCGACGTCGCCGGACTTCAACTATCCCAACCGGCTGGCGGCGCAGCTGCGCCGGCACTATCCGTCCGCCGACATCACCGTGGTCAACGCCGGCAAGGGCGGCGAGGACGCTCCCGAAATGATGAAGCGGCTGCAGACCGCCGTGCTCGACAACCATCCGGATCTGGTGATCTGGCAGGTCGGCACCAACGCCGTGCTGCGCAACCTCGATCCCGCCGAGACAGCCCGGCTCGTCGAGGAGGGCATCGCGCGGATTCAGGCGGCCGGCGCCGATCTGGTGCTGGTCGATCCGCAATATTCGCCGGCGGTCAACGCGCGCGCCGAAAGCGCCAGCAAGATGATCAACCTGCTCGGCAAGGTCGCTGAGTTGCGCCATGTCGGCATCTTCCCGCGCTTCGAGGTGATGCGCGACTGGCATGAAAAGCAGGCGATCCCGATCGACAATTTCGTCACCGCCGACGGCCTGCACATGAGCGACTGGGGCTACGCCTGCTTCGCGCAACTGCTCGGCGACGACATCATCCGATCAGTCGGCCAGATCAGGCGCGGCGTCGACGTGCCGGCCAACGTCACGGCGTACCGGCCGATGTGAGGGGGCGGAGGCCATTTACCCGGTGTCGTCCCGGCGAACGCGGGGACTCACGCCGCGGCCTTTCGATTTGAGGCGGCAGCAGTTGATACCTTCCGGACAGCCACTGTCTGTGATTGTATGTCGCGCGTTCCGCCGGGATGACCCGAACGGGTAGGCGGATGTCAGCGTAATCCGCCATTTTTCTCGCGGCGGACCATTTTCGCGGATGATCCAACGCGCGGGGGAAAGCGAATGAACAAGGCCACGCCGCCGGGCAAGCTTGCCGCGGAACCGCTGCTCGGCGAGGCCGCGCTGCAGGAGACGATGGCCGAATTCGCGGCCATTCGGAATCCATCGGGCACACCCGGCGCCGCGCAGGGTGCGGCATCCGCGTCCGGCAAGCCCGGCGAGGCGTCGCCGCGGAAGACGGTGTCGCAGCTGCTTGGCGAAATCACCTGGCTGATGACGCAGAGCCCGCGCCACAAACCGATCCCGCTCGGCGATCTCGAATGGCTGATCATGCCGGCGATCCTGCTCAAGCAATTACGCATGTTCTACAAGGGCGAACAGCCGGTGGGCGTCGCGGTGTGGGCGCTGGTCGCCGATTTGGTCGCCAAGCGCATCGATGCGGGCGACAAGCGGCTGACGGCGGTGGAATGGAAGAGTGGTCCGCACCTGCGCATCATCGAACTGGTGGCGCCGTTCGGCGGCGAGGGCGAGATGCGGGAGCAGGTGGCGGCGGCGAAGCCGATTTTGTGATGTGGGTCTGCTGGGTCACTAAGTTGCTGACGCGTTCGTACCGGAACGGCTGGGTAGCGATATCTGGCAATGGAAGTACGATTGTTGCAAATCAATTGTTTTGCGAAGGTATGGCTTCTGCTCCTGTCGCAGCGCGTGTTTCGGTCCTTCCGCCTTCTGCTGGTGCTCTGTACGAGAAGTCCTTGCGTGCTGTGACGCTAGTGATGATTGCTTCGAAATCTGGAAGCTTGTCTTGGACTAGGTGCTTCGTCCTCTCATGAATGCTACTCCGTTACATCCAGTTGGCGCTCTTTGGTCGGGTCGACGTGTCGACAACAGTGGCCTTGCCGACGTGATGTTTGCAGCGGCATGTCTTGTGCCATTTCTCTTTCTTTTCGACGAACCTATCGGTCGATTTTTTGGTGTCCTGGGTCTCGAAGGAAAGCTTTATGCAGGATTCTTCAATCTTTCAGAGAGGTACGAGTTTGTCCTGAATTGTAAGGGCTTGAAGAACATTTTCGATAACCTCCCGTGCAAGAACCTGATGGCCGAGAATCTCCAAATCTATGATTTTCAGCTATTCGGCGTCTTGATCGCGCTTTTCCTGACGCTCGGGTTTCTTCGAATCGTTGTTGACGCGTTTCGACTCGACAAACTTGATGGAGTCGCCGCAGAAGTGCGCAATGGTAAATTGATCTACCTATTGGTGGGATGTGTGCTTATCGGTCCGGTCGCCATGTATGTTGTGACCGACTTCGGGGTGGCCTCTGACTTTGGACCAGCCTCTCGCTTGATGATCTATTCGCCACGCGCATTCCTCGCACTCTCGGTTGGCTTCTTCGGAGGCGCGACGGCGTTCGCGGTCGAGGGCATTCTTATTCTGCTTTGGCTCATCTTTAGGCGAAGGCTTATTGTGGAGCAGGCAGTTGAAGGGAAAAATGGCCAACTACCAACCTAATTCGTCGTTTGTGCTTACTCTGCACGCCTGAGTTTGACCTACGATTCCTTAGGGTTTTCTTCAATAGCGCGGCCTCCGACGCTTTCAGCCTATGATTGGGCTGTCCAAGGTGTATCGAGTTTCTTCGGCGGTGTGTTTGCCAGTGCGTCGGCTGCCAACAGTGGAAGTATTGCTCGAACATTCTAATATGGCTCGCTCGGATTTAGCGGGGGATTTCTTGCTTGGGGCGTCTTCGTGGGCGCCGCAACGGATGGTTTCAACGGTGCGGCAAAAAATGCTGTTTCGGGCTCTCTCGGAATTGCCGGTTCCATCCGAGGTGCAGAATTTGGTATGCGATTCGGGCCGTATGGCGCCTTTGTTGGCGCAGTATTTGGCGGCGTAGCCGGCAACTACTTTGGCGCAAGGGCTTACGATAGTGATGGGTTGGGCAATTCCGAGCTTCCGAAAGCCCTCCTTCAGGAGCAGCGCGATTGGGCTCATGTTCCGCATCAAGGCTTTGTTGGTGGAGCGGCTACTGTTGGCGCGCCAGTCGCTGCTCCAGTGCCCTATCTTTCTGAGCTTGCTGAGTATCGCCAGAGCCTGACCGACCCATTTCTGGTCGGAGCGAGTCCGCTGCCTTTCGCGGGGTCGTTTCAGCAATATGAAGAGCTGACGGGTCACGGCCAGCCCTTCACCCTCTCAGGGGATATTGCTGACCGAACCGGAGTCGATTTCGTTGATCCCACTAGTCCGCTGACTGCCAACGGCGTGATGCAGGGCTACAGCTTCATCAACGGAATCCTGCTCAATACGCAGAGCGGCCAGATAGCCTTCGGATCGCCGAACGGTCTCTCCGGTTCTAGCGCAGACTGGTCAAGCAATTTTTCCAACAACAATCTTGGTTCACTCGATTTAAGCGGCCTGAATCAGACGGCATGGTCGTCCTGGTACGATCCGTACGTTCCC
>NZ_JAUYAN010000170.1 GCF_030693485.1 Bradyrhizobium sp.
GGAAGCGACTGAACTGAAATGATCGTCGGACAGCATTTCATTTCGTGGCGGCAAGATCTGGATGGAGTTTCCAGCCGTCGCTGTATACATTCCTGTCGGCGTCGCCGACGGAATTCGATCCTTGTTCGGTCAACAGGCCTCTAAGAGCCACGCTGCAGATCTGGAAACGCTTACCCACTAATTCCCAGGGAGGGATTCAATGACCAAGATCAATCGACGCAAGTTTCTGAAGACCACGGGCGGCATGGCCGCCGTGCTGGCGTCCGTCAAGATGCCGGCCATCGCGCAGGGCACGCCGGAAGTGCACATCCTGCGCTGGAATGACTTTGTTCCCGCCTGCGACGCCATTCTCAAGACCAAGCTGTTCCCCGAGGCGGAAAAGGCACTCGGCATCAAGGTTAAGTTCGAGACCGTCAACGCCAACGATCTGCAGGCGCGCATCACGTCGGGCATTCAGGCCGGCGCCGGCCCCGATGTGATCATGCTGAACAACAATCATCCTCAACTCTACAAGGCGAGCCTCGTCGATGTCTCCGACGTCGCGGCGGAAGTCGCGAAGGACCAGGGCAGCTGGTACAAGGCCGCATTGGCCAACGCCTCGTCGGACGGCAAATTCTTCGGCTTGCCGATGGACTACGTCGGTGGCTTGAACGCCTGGCGCGTGTCGATGTTCAAGGATGTCGGGCTGACCGAATTCCCCAAGACCTGGGACGCCTATCGCGATGCCGGCAAGAAGCTGAAGGCCAAGGGCTTCCCGATCGGCCAGTCGCTCGGCCAGTCGTTCGGCGATCCGGTCGGGTTCGCATACCCGTTCCTGTGGTCGTTCGGCGGCGCCGAAGTCGATGACAAGGGCAAGGTTGCCATCAACTCGAAAGAGACCATCGAGGCCGTCAAATACATGACCGCCTTCTGGAAGGACTCGATGGACGAAGGCGGTCTGGCCTGGGACGACTCGTCGAACAACCGCGCCTTCCTGGCCAGCACCATCAGCTCGACGCTGAACGGGGCGTCGATCTACATCGAGGCTTCGCGCAAGCCCGACCAGTACAAGACGGCCGACGGCAAGCCGCTGAAGGACGATATCCTGCATGCGCCGTTGCCGGCCGGGCCCAAGGGGCAATTTGGTCTGCACCTTGTCCAGTCGCACGTCATCCCGACCTATTCGAAGAATCAGAAAGCGGCCAAGGACCTGCTTCGGTTCATGCACACCAAGGCCAACTACGAGCAGTGGTTCGAGACCGGCCAGGGCTTCTACACGCCGGCCACTTCCGGGTGGGAATCGCACAAGGTCTGGACGCAGAATCCGGTGATGGCGCCGTTCGCGACGATCGGCAAGATCGGCTTGGCAGCGGGATACCCCGGCGAGTCGAATGCCAAAGCCGCCGAAGTGTTGTCGAAATACCTGATCGGCAACATGTTTGCGTCGGCCGTCAAGGGCCAGTCGGCCGAGGACGCCGTCAAGGCGTGCGAGGCCCAGCTGAAATCGATCCACGGCGCCTGAGGCGAACCGACCCCTGTCGCCGTTCACGGCGACAGGGGTATTTCCGCACTGCCGTGTTTTCCTGTGCGCCGTCGATTGGCGTCAAGGGACCTGGCTTCATGCGTACGAACCTGGATTGATGTAAATGGCGACGACTGCAGTACCCGTTCCCGACGGCGGTATCATCGTCGGCAAGCCGAAATGGCGACCGCTGGAGAGCGAGGGCAACCTCGCGATGCTGCTGCTGTTGCCGACGATCGCGCTGCTGCTGATGTTCATCGCCTACCCGTTCATGCGCGGCATATTGCTCGCCGTCACCAATTCGAAGGTCGGCGTGATCGGCGATTTCGTCGGTTTCGAGAACTTCGCGCGCCTGTTGAAGGACCCGATTTTTCACGCCGTCGTTTACAACACGTTCCTCTACACGTTCGTCACGACGGTGTTCAAACTCATCCTGGGTCTTTGGCTCGCCTTGCTGCTCAATCGCGATTTCAAGTTCAAGGCATTCACGCGCGCCTTCATCCTGCTGCCGTTCATCGTGCCGACCGTGCTCGCCTGCTTCGCCTGGAAGTGGATGTTCGATCCGACCTTCTCGGTGCTGAACTGGATGCTGTTCAAGTTGGGCATCGTCGCCGCGGGGGCGGGCGTCAACTGGCTCGGCGATGGCGATCTCGCGATGCTGTCGATCATGATCGTCAACATCTGGCGCGGCGTGCCGTTCTTCGCCATTTCGCTGATGGCGGGCCTGCAGACCATCAGCCCTGACCTTGGCGAGGCCGCCGCCATCGACGGCGCCAAGCCGTTGCAGCGGTTCTGGTATATTACCTGGCCGCTGCTGATGCCGGTGACCATGGTCGTGGTGCTGTTCTCGGTGATTCAGACCTTCTCCGACTTCCAGATCGTCTATGTCATGACCGGCGGCGGGCCGGCCAATGCGACGCACCTGTTCGCGACCTATGCCTACCAGCTCGGCGTCGGCACCGGCCTTCTCAGCCAAGGCGCCGCGGTCTCGCTCGCCATGTTCCCGCTGCTGTTCGGCATTGTGATCTTCCAGTTGATGTACATCCGCAGGGTGGAGACACGGTGATGCGCAATGGCTTCTCCTCTTCACCCAACCGGGAGTTCCACCCATGATCGAAGGTGCAGTCTGGCGCCGCTGGGTGTTCTTTCGCCTGCCGATGGCGATCTTCCTGATCTTCCTGCTGTTCCCGTTCTACTGGATGATCATCACGACGTTCCGGCCCGATGGTGAGCTCTATATCCCCTGGTACCGGGCCAACTACAAACCGTTCTGGACGTGGAATCCGACCACGGCGCACCTCAAATATCTGTTCGGCGAGACCACGTTCCTGATCTGGATGTGGAACACCACCTTCATTGCCGTGGTCGCGACCGCGATCTCGCTGTTTTGCGGCGTACTCGCCGGCTATGCCCTGTCGCGGCTCAACTTCAGGGGCGCGGCCCTGCTCGGTACGACCATTTTCATCACCTACCTGGTGCCGCAGACGCTGCTGTTCATTCCGCTGTCCGAGATCATCCGCACCTACAGCCTCGGCGACACGCCCTGGTCGCTGATCCTGAGCTACCCGACCTTTCTGATCCCGTTCTGCACCTGGTTGATGATGGGTTATTTCAAATCCGTTCCGAAGGAGCTGGAGGAGTGCGCGCGCATCGACGGCGCCGCACGCTGGCAGGCGATGCTGTACATCATCATCCCCGTGGCCGTGCCGGGCATCCTGTCTGCCATGATCTTCGCGTTTACCCTCAGCTGGAACGAGTTCATCTACGCCCTCGTATTCCTGTCGAGCCCGGAGCAGAAGACCGTGCCCGTCGGCGTCATCTCGGAACTGGTGCGCGGCGACGTGTTTTTCTGGGGGCCGCTGATGGCCGGCGCGCTGTTCGGCTCGATTCCTGTCGCCATTGCCTACTCGTTCTTCGTCGAACAATACGTTTCCGGCGTGACAGGGAGCGTCAAAGGCTAGCGGACCAAGTGACTTGCCAGGTGCCTTGCCAGGAGAGCAAGCCGCTAAGGCACAACAAAACCGGACGACTGGGGACAGAGAGCGGCAATGTCAAATGTAACGATCCGTCAAGTGCACAAGCACTACGCCGATTTTCACGCCGTGAAGGGCGTCTCGCTCGAGATCAAGGACAAGGAGTTCGTCGTGCTCGTTGGCCCGTCGGGCTGCGGCAAGACCACCACCTTGCGCATGGTGGCGGGGCTCGAGACGATCTCCGAGGGCGACATCATGATCGGCAACAAGATCGTCAACGAGCTGCCGCCCATGGATCGTGATATCGCCATGGTGTTCCAGAACTACGCGCTCTATCCGCATATGACGGTGTACGACAACATGGCCTTCGGCCTGAAGATGAGGAAATTCGACAAGGCGGAGATCGCCAGGCGGGTCAACAACGCCGCCGACATTCTCGACATCAAGGATCATCTCACCCGCAAGCCCCGCATGCTGTCGGGTGGACAACGCCAGCGCGTCGCACTCGGTCGCGCGATCGTGCGCAATCCGAAAGTCTTCCTGTTCGACGAGCCGCTGTCCAACCTCGATGCGAAGCTGCGGGTCCAGATGCGCGTCGAGATCAAGAAGCTGCACCAGCGCCTTGCCACGACCTCGATCTACGTAACCCATGACCAGGTCGAGGCGATGACGCTGGGGGACCGGGTCGTCGTGATGAAGGACGGCCTGATCCAGCAGGTGGGCGAGCCGCTGGAACTCTACAACAACCCCGCCAACAGGTACGTGGCCGGTTTCATCGGTTCACCCGCGATGAATTTCGCCGACACGATGATCGAGGAAGTGGGGGGCGCGGTCTACGCCACCAATCCGACGATGAGGATCCGGGTGCCGGAGCAGATCGCGGCACGGATGGGCCCGCACAAGGGCAAGCCCGCGACGCTCGGGATCCGGCCGGAAGACCTGCACATGGCCTCCGGCGCCGATCCGGAAGACCTTTCGTTCGAGGCGGTGGTTGAGGTCGCCGAGCAGCTCGGCGCCGAAATCATCCTGGACTTGAAAGCCGGCGGTAGCGCGATGGTCGCCAGCGTCGAGCCGACCGTCAAGGTGAAGCCCCAGCAGAAGATCCGCCTCGGCATCAACCCGGCGGGCCTTCGGTTCTTCGACGCGACGACCGAGGCGGCAATATGACCACCGCACTCGATGCCTGAAGGAGATCGACATGGATTCCCAACCCCGTGATCATGCGGCCCTGCTTGCGTCCGGGTTTCAATAACAAGAAGGAGTAGGGCTTTGCACATTCTGGTATTGGGCGCCGCCGGCATGGTCGGCCGCAAGCTGACCGAGCGGCTGCTGCGCGACGGACGCCTCGGCAAGCGCGACATCACGCGGCTGACGCTGCAGGACGTCGTCGCGCCGGCCAAACCCGCCAATGCGGGTTTTCCGGTCGATACCGTCACCTGCGACTTCGCGGTAGCCGGCGCCGCCGAACCGCTGGTGGCGGACCGGCCCGATGTCATATTTCATCTCGCGGCGATCGTCTCCGGCGAGGCCGAGCTCGATTTCGACAAGGGCTACCGCATCAATCTCGACGGCTCGCGGATGCTGTTCGACGCCGTCAGGCTGATTGGCGATGGCTACAAGCCGCGCATCGTCTTCACCTCGTCGATCGCCGTGTTCGGTGCGCCATTCCCGGACGCCATCGGCGACGAGTTCTTCCACACCCCGCTGCTCAGCTACGGCACCCAGAAGGCGATCGGTGAACTGCTGCTGGCGGATTATTCGCGTCGTGGCTTCATGGACGGCATCGGCATCCGGCTGCCGACCATCTGCATCCGTCCGGGCCTGCCCAACAAGGCGGCCTCGGGATTCTTCTCCAACATCCTGCGCGAACCGCTGGCCGGCAAGGAAGCGGTGCTGCCGGTGTCCGAGGATGTCCGTCACTGGCATGCCTCACCGCGTTCCGCCGTGGGCTTTCTGCTGCATGCGGCGACCATGGACAGCGCCACCGCCGGCGCGCGTCGCAACCTCACCATGCCTGGTCTCTCGGCAACCGTCGGCGAGGAGATAGCGGCGCTGAAGCGGGTGGCGGGGGACAAGGTGGCAGCAAGAATCAAGCGCGAGCCCGATCCGTTCATCATGGGCATCGTCGCGGGATGGCCGCGCAACTTTGACGCCAGACGCGCCCGCGAGCTTGGCTTCACCACCGCCGAACAAACGTTCGATGACATCATCAAGATTCACATTGATGACGAACTTGGCGGCAAGTTCGTCAACTGATTCTCGTCATTGCGAGCACAGCGAAGCAGTCCATTCTCTCTTTGCTCGGCGAGCTGGATTGCTTCGCTGCGCTCGCAATGACGTCCTAAAGACCGCGCCATGACCCAGGTTGCCTGCATCGGCGAATGCATGATCGAACTGAAGCAGGCCCATGGAGACGGGCAGGCCGGTTTGTTTTCGCGCGGCTACGGCGGCGATACCCTCAATACGTCGGTCTATCTGGCCCGGCTCGGCGTCGGCGTCGACTACATCACCGCGCTGGGTGACGACCCCATGAGCGACGAGATGCTGGTGGGTTGGGCCACGGAGGGCATCGGCACCAGCCGGGTTGCGCGGCTGAAAGGAAAATTGCCCGGCATCTACATGATCCAGACCGACGCGTACGGCGATCGCCGGTTCTTCCACTGGCGCGAGAACGCCGCCGCGCGCAGCCTGATGGATTTGCCCGAGACCGGCGATATCCTCAATTCGCTCGCGACCTATGACGTCATCTATCTGTCGGCCATCACGCTGTCGATCTACACCCAGCAGGGACGAACGAAACTGCTTGGCGGGCTCGGCAACGCCCGCAAGCATGGCGCCCGCATCGTCTTCGATACCAACTTCCGGGCCCGTGGCTGGTCCGATTCCGACGTCGCGCGCGCCGTCTTTGGCGAAGCCTTTGCGGTATCCGATATCGTATTGGCTTCGCCCGAGGATTTGCTGCCGCTCTATCCCGACGAAACCGACGAACAGCTGATGGCGCGCATTCCCTGCAACGAATTGGTGCTGAAACTTCTCAGCCCCGGCAGCATCGTGCGGTTTGAAGGATTATTGCGGGAAGTAAGGCCGGAGCCCATCACACAGCCTGTCGTCGATACCACCGCGGCCGGGGACAGTTTCTCGGCCGCCTACATCGCCGCGCGGCTCGCAGGCGCGGAACCGGTCGAGGCCGCTCGTGCGGGGCATCGCCTAGGCGGCGTCGTGGTGTGCTATCCCGGTGCCATCATCCCGCGTTCGGCAATGCCGGCAAGTATATTGCCCGGGCCGGGATCCACTCGTAAGGCCTCCCCATGACACCGAAACAGGAAAAACTCACTGCACTCTTGAAATCCGGCTGCGTTATCCCGGTCCTGACCATTGAGCGGCTTGCGGACGCCGTGCCGCTGGCGCGAGCGCTGGTTGCGGGCGGGGTGCGCGTGCTCGAGGTCACCTTGCGCACGCTGGTGGCGCTTCCGGCTGCGAAGGCCATCATGGCCGATGTGCCCGAGGCCGTGGTCGGGATCGGCACCATCCTGAACGAGGACGATCTGGCGCGCGCGGAGGATATCGGCGCGCAATTCGGCATCAGCCCCGGCGCCACCCCGGATTTGCTCCGGGCGGCCGCGGCCAGCGCCTTGCCGTTTGCCCCCGGTATCGCGACGGCGTCGGAACTGATGCTGGCGCTGGCGCATGGCTTTGGGCCGGTCAAATTTTTCCCGGCCGAGCAGTCCGGCGGCATCAAGGCGCTTCGCGCCCTGGCGGGGCCGTTTCCCGACATGCGGTTCTGCCCGACCGGCGGCATCGGCGAGGCCAATGCGGCCACCTGGCTGGCCGAGCCCAATGTGATCGCGGTCGGCGGTTCCTGGCTATGCCCGGCCGCGGATATCCGGTCCGGCAACTGGTCCGGCATAACCGCCATGTGCGAACGGGCCATGAAATCGCTGAAACCGGCGTGAAGATAGGCTACATAACACCCCGAGCGAGACAGGGAGAAC
This sequence comes from Bradyrhizobium sp., assembly GCF_030693485.1. Taxonomy (GTDB): domain Bacteria; phylum Pseudomonadota; class Alphaproteobacteria; order Rhizobiales; family Xanthobacteraceae; genus Bradyrhizobium. Next base: position 7,467 of record NZ_JAUYAN010000170.1, read on the forward strand.
GACCATGACAGCCAGCATCGTCGGATGGGCGCACACGCCGTTCGGCAAGTTCGATACCGAGACCGTCGAGAGCCTCGTGGTGAAGGTCGCCGTCGATGCGCTGGCCGATGCCGGCATTTCCGCCGGCGACGTCGACGAAATCGTGCTCGGGCATTTCAATGCCGGCTTCTCGCCGCAGGATTTTACCGCCTCGCTGGTGCTGCAGGCCGACCCTGCGCTGCGCTTCAAGCCGGCAACGCGCGTGGAAAATGCCTGCGCCACCGGTTCGGCCGCGGTGCATCAGGGCATCCGGGCGATTGCCGCGGGCGCCGCCAAGATCGTGCTGGTGGTCGGCGTCGAGCAGATGACGCGGACGCCGCCGGCTGAAATCGGCCGCAACCTGTTGCGCGCGTCGTATCTGCCGGAAGATGGCGAAACCCCCGGCGGCTTTGCCGGCGTGTTCGGCAAGATCGCGCAGGCCTATTTCCAGAAATACGGCGACCAGTCCGATGCGCTGGCGATGATCGCCGCCAAGAACCACAAGAACGGCGTTTCCAATCCCTATGCGCAGATGCGCAAGGATTTTGGTTTTGATTTCTGCCGCTCCGAGAGCGAGAAGAACCCGTTCGTCGCCGGGCCCCTGAAGCGCACCGATTGCTCGCTGGTGTCGGACGGCGCCGCGGCACTCGTGCTGACCGATACGGAAACGGCAAAGACCATGGGCAAGGCGGTCAACATCCGCGCCACTGCGCATGCGCAGGACTTCCTGCCGATGTCGAAGCGCGACATCCTGCAGTTCGAAGGCTGCACCGTGGCCTGGCAGCGCGCGCTGCAATCGGCCGGCGTGACGCTCAACGACCTCTCCTTCGTCGAAACCCATGACTGCTTCACCGTCGCCGAACTGATCGAGTATGAAGCGATGGGCCTGACGCCGCGCGGGCAGGGCGCGCGCGCCATCAAGGAAGGCTGGACCCAGAAGGACGGCAAGCTGCCGGTCAATCCCTCCGGCGGCCTGAAGTCCAAGGGCCACCCGATCGGCGCCACCGGCGTCTCCATGCATGTGATGAGCGCGATGCAGCTCGTCGGCCAGGCGCCCGAGGGCATGCAGATCAAGAACGCAAAACTCGCCGGCATCTTCAACATGGGCGGGGCGGCGGTAGCGAACTACGTCTCGGTGCTGGAGCCCGCGAAGTAAGCGGAGCGGGTTTGCGGCAAGCTGCCGAAGCAGAGTGACAGGTGTCGTCCCTGCGAACGCAGGGATGCATAGCCACCGGCCGTTGTTGTTTTGCCGTTTCGCTGGCCAGATCGATATATCGTAACTTCACGGAGTATGGGCCCCTGCGTTCGCAGGGAAGACGTGGATACTGGAATTCCTGCATACGCCCATACCCATGACGCCCTTGATCTTCCCAACGTGCTGCCGTTACTAGACCCGAAATCGCGGTGAAACCGCAGCACTCGGGAGCAGATCACGCCATGGGACCACTCGAGGGCATCAAGGTCATCGACATGACGACCGTGCTGATGGGACCCTATGCCACCCAGATGCTCGGCGACTACGGCGCCGACGTTATCAAGATCGAGACGCCCGATGGCGACGTGACGCGGCAGATCGGCCCGACCCGGCATGCCGGCATGGGCCCGGTGTTCCTCAACACCAACCGCAGCAAGCGCTCGATCTGTCTCGATCTGAAGAAGCCGGCCGGGCGCGACGCCGTGCTGCGGCTGATCGCGACCGCCGATGTGCTGGTCTACAATGTGCGGCCGCAGGCGATGGCGCGGCTGCAACTCGGTTACGACGTGGTCGCGAAAATCAATCCGCGGCTGATCTATGCCGGCGTGTTCGGGTTCGGCCAGGACGGCCCCTACGCGGCCAAGCCCGCTTATGACGATTTGATCCAGGGCGCCACAGCGCTTCCCGCGCTGATGGCGCAGACCAGCGACGGCGTGCCGCGCTATGTGCCCAATGCGCTGGTCGACCGCATCGTGGGCCTGACGGCAGTCGGCGCCATCTGCGCCAGCCTGGTGCATCGCGACCGCACCGGCAGCGGCCAGCGCGTCGACATTCCGATGTTCGAAACCATGGCGGGTTTCGTCATGGGCGATCACATGGGTGGCCTGACCTACGAGCCGCCGCTCGACAAGGGCGGTTATGCGCGGCATCTGTCGCGCGACCGGCGGCCGTACAAGACCTCCGATGGCTACATCTGCGTGATCGTCTATAACGACAAGCAATGGGAAAATTTCTTTGCGGCGACCGGACGCGACGACCTGCGCCGCGATCCCCGGTTTGCGGCCTTTGCCGGGCGCGCCGTCAATATCGACCTTGTCTATGCCGAACTCGCGCGTATTCTCGAGACCCGCACCACCGCCGAGTGGACCGAGCTGCTGGTCAAGGCCGACGTCCCCGTGATGCCGATGCATGACCTCGAGAGCATGTTGCGGGATCCGCATCTGGTGGCGACCGACTTCTTTCCCGTGGTCGATCATCCCACCGAAGGCAAGATCCGCAACATGAAGGTCGCCGCCACCTGGTCGGACACGCCGGTCGAGACGGCGCGGGGGGCGCCGCGGCTCAACGAACACGGCGAGGAAATTCTCAGGGATGCCGGCTACTCCGACGACGAGATCGCCGCACTGGTCCGCGACGGCGTCACCATAACGGCGCCGGCCACGAGGGATTAAGACCATGGATTTCGCACTGACCGCCAACCAGGAATCGATCCGTGACGCGATCGGCAAGATCTGTACCCGCTTCGACGACGCCTACTGGCTGAAGAAGGACAAGGAAGGCGGCTATCCCGCCGACTTCCACCGGGCGCTGGCGGATGCCGGCTGGCTCGGCATCTGCATCCCCGAGGAATATGGCGGCTCGGGTCTCGGGATCACCGATGCCGCGATCATGATGCGGACGATTTCGGAATCCGGCGCCGGCATGTCCGGCGCTTC
>NZ_JAUYAN010000178.1 GCF_030693485.1 Bradyrhizobium sp.
GCATGATCATCGGCATCGGCTCCGACCTGATCGACATCCGCCGGGTCGCCAAGGTGATCGAGCGCCACGGCGACCGCTTCCTCGACCGGGTTTTCACCGAGGCCGAGCGTGCCCGGGCCGGGCGCCGCGCCAAGAGCGAGAAAATGGTGGTGGCGACCTATGCGAAGCGGTTTGCCGCCAAGGAGGCCTGTTCCAAGGCGCTCGGAACGGGGATCCGCCAGGGCGTCTGGTGGCGGGATATGGGCGTGGTGAACCTGCCGGGGGGGCGTCCGACCATGCGACTGACCGGCGGGGCGCTGACCCGGCTCGAGGCGCTGACACCGGAGGGCCTGGAGGCGCGAATCGACCTGTCGATTACCGACGATTGGCCGCTGGCGCAGGCCTTCGTCATAATTTCGGCGGTCAGTCCGGGCAAAGCCTGAGGCGCCGGGGCGGGCATCTTCCGCGGCCCGTGCAAAACTAAAAATCCTCGCTAACTCAATGGATTAGCAAGTTTTCATGCGACCGTTGATTGCGTGGCTGCGAACAACCGTCTAAAACGCCGCAGGGATATCGAAGCAGGACGAGTTCAGGCCAGCGCCGGAACTGGTTCACAATATCAGAATCAAGACCATTTTCTTGACGCGAAACGAGAACGATTCGCGTGAGGAAAATGCTCTGCCACCGCGCGTCTGTCGCGTCGGGAATTGGGAAAGCGATGAGCGTGACATCCGGGACAAAAACTGAAAGCGGCCTGGGTGAAACCATCCGCGTCGTCATCCATGCACTTCTGATCGCCCTCGTGATCCGCACCTTCCTGTTTCAGCCCTTCAACATCCCCTCGGGATCGATGAAGGCGACGCTGCTGGTCGGCGATTACCTGTTCGTCTCGAAATATTCCTACGGTTACAGCCACTATTCGATCCCGTTGTCGCCGCCGATATTTTCGGGACGCATCTTCGGCTCCGAGCCGGCACGCGGCGATATCATCGTGTTCCGCCTGCCGAAGGACGATTCTACCGACTACATCAAGCGCGTGATCGGGCTGCCCGGCGACCGCATCCAGATGAGGGAGGGCCTGCTCTACATCAACGAAGCGCCGGTCAAGCGCGAACGCCTCAGCGACTTCATCGGTGAGGACCCCTGCGGGTCTTCCGACTCCACGGCGCGGGTCAAGCGCTGGAAAGAGACGCTGCCGAACGGCGTCAGCTATGAGTCGCTGGATTGCGTCGACAACGGATTCTACGACAACACCACGATCTATACCGTGCCGGCTGGCCACCTCTTCATGATGGGCGACAACCGCGACAACTCCACCGACAGCCGGGTGTTGTCGGCGGTGGGCTACGTGCCGTTCGAGAACATCGTCGGCCGCGCCCAGATGATTTTCTTTTCCGTTGCCGAGGGCGAAACCGCCTGGATGTTCTGGCGCTGGCCGACCGCGGTGCGCTGGAATCGCATTTTCTCAATCGTGCGATGAACGACGAATCGCCCGATCTCCAGACATCCTCCGCGCCGGGTGAAACTCGCGCCCAGCCTGACGCCGGGAGCGAACCCACTGCGGTAAAGAAAAAGCGCAGCAAGATCAGCGCCAGGGCCGCGACCGCGGCGATCGAGGCGCGGATCGGGCACAAATTTGCCGATGCCGAGTTGCTGGCGACCGCATTCACCCACGTCTCCGCGCTGAAATCCTCGCGCAAGCGCGGCGATAGCTATCAGCGTCTCGAATTCCTCGGCGATCACGTACTCGGGCTCGTGGTCTCTGACATGCTGTACCGCGCCTTTCCCAATGCCAATGAGGGCGAACTGTCGAAGCGGCTGGCCGATCTGGTGCGCAAGGAGAGTTGCGCCGATGTCGCCAAATCGCTCGGACTGATCGACGACATCAAGCTCGGCGCGGTCGGCGCAGGCGCCGGCGCGCGTTTGCGCAAATCGGTGCTCGGCGACATCTGCGAAGCGGTGATCGGCGCCATTTTTCTCGACGGCGGCTACACCGCGGCGGCGCAATTCGTCGAGCGCAACTGGCTGGAGCGGATGCGCAAGCCGCGGCGGCCGCTGCGCGATCCCAAGACGGTGCTGCAGGAATGGGCGCAGGGCAAGGGATTGCCGACGCCGGTTTACCGCGAGGTCGAGCGCACCGGGCCGCATCACGATCCCCAGTTCCGGGTCGCGGTGGATTTGCCCGGCCTCGAGCCGGCCGAAGGCCTCGGCGGCAGCAAGCGCGCGGCCGAGAAGGTCGCGGCATCCGTAATGATAGAACGAGAAGGCGTCGAAGGCGTCGGTGGCGGTAACAATGATGGTTGAACCCCAGGAACACGTTGAGGGCGACGTTGCGCCGCCGGCGGCGACACGCTGCGGCTTCGTCGCGCTGATCGGCGCGCCCAATGTCGGCAAGTCCACGCTGGTCAATGCGCTGGTCGGCTCCAAGGTCACCATCGTCTCGCGCAAGGTGCAGACCACCCGCGCACTGATCCGCGGCATCGTGATCGACAACAACGCCCAGATCATCCTGGTCGATACGCCCGGCATCTTCATGCCGAAGCGAAGGCTCGACCGTGCCATGGTGTCGACCGCCTGGAGCGGGGCGCATGACGCCGATCTCGTCTGCGTTCTGCTGGATGCCCGCGAGGGGATCGACGAGGAGGCCGAGTCGATCTTTGCCAAGGTGGCGACCGTCAATCATCCCAAACTGCTGGTCATCAACAAGGTCGACATCGTCGACAAGGAAAAGCTGCTGAAGCTGGCGCAGGCCGCCAACGAACGGCTGAAGTTTGCGGAGACCTTCATGGTGTCCGCCATGACCGGCGATGGCGTCGATGATCTGCGCCATGCGCTGGCCGCGATGGTGCCGCCGGGGCCGTATCATTATCCCGAGGACCAGATGTCGGACGCGCCGATGCGGCATCTGGCGGCGGAAATCACCCGCGAAAAGATCTTTCGCCAGCTGCATCAGGAGCTGCCGTACCAGTCCACGGTCGAGACCGACAGCTGGACCGAGCGCAAGGACAAATCCATCCGCATCGAGCAGACAATTTTCGTCGAGCGCGAAAGCCAGCGCAAGATCGTGCTCGGCAAGGGCGGCGCCACCATCAAGTCGATCGGCGCAGATTCACGCAAGGAGATCGCCGAGATCACAGGCGTGCCCGTGCACCTGTTCCTGTTCGTGAAGGTGCGCGAGAACTGGGGCGACGATCCCAACCGCTACCGCGAAATGGGCCTTGAATTCCCGAAAGAATAGCAGGCGTCGCGATGACCGTACCGAGAAACGTCGTGTGGTTTGAAGTGCTGCTCTATCTGTCGCTGATGCTCGATGCGCTGTCGGTCGCGTTCCGGGACCGGACGCCGACGGCGAAGATGACGGAATCGATGATCATGATGGAGAGCCTTTTCGCGACCGGGCTGCTGCTGCTGCTGGTCCACTTCGTCCGGCTCGCCGCACGGCAGCGCAAGAACTGGCCGCGCTGGGTGCTGTTCGGCGCGCTGGTGCTCTCCGCGATGACGCTGGTGCAGGTGATCGGCATCAGGGGCCTGGAGTTCAGCAGCGCCGTCGAGGTGGTTTCCTGCGCCCTGACGGCAGCCGCGCTGTATTTTTCCTTTACCGGCGACGCGCGCGGCTGGTTCAACGCGTAGCCTTCAGTCGGCGGCGACCTTGTCGGCCTCTGGAGATGGTTCCACGGGGCGGGAAGTCCTGAAGGCGGTCTCGGCAATGAGGTCCGCGACAGCGGTGAAATCGCCGACCACGGTCGTGATATCGCGTGTTCCCGGTGTCACCGCGTCGCTCTCGCTGCCGAGCAGCGCGATGATGATGCGGCCGCCCTTGCTCTTCTTGCTCAGCCTGCGGACCGTGTACTGAATCATCGCGTCGGACGGCTTGCCGACGTAGCAAATGCAGAAGGCGGCGGCCTGTGACAGGTCGAGCGAGAAGAACCGCGACATCGACAATGCGTCGGCTGTTTCCGCAGCTGCGCCGAGCCCGCGGCGGGTCATGATCTGCGCGAGAATCACGGCGGCGGCTTCGTCGAGCTTGCCGGAACCGGGAATGCACAACACGGCGCCCGGGCGTTGCCATCGCTCCGGCACGCTGGTCGGCAATTCGGTGTCGGTGTCGAGGCGCGCCAGCGGGCTGGTCCCGACCTCTTCGACTTCAACTACCGGCCGGTCTTCATGCGCTTCGAGGTCGTCGACCACTTCGTGCACGGTGGCGAGAACGCGGTCCATCCGTTCACGATCCAGTCTTCCGAGGCGCGAATCCGCTTCGGCGAGGCGCAAGCCATCGAGCATGATGGTGTCGTAATAGGCTTCCAGCGAGGCGTCTGCGAGGAAGTCCTGCGCCTGCTGCGACGCCTCGATCGGGTCGCCGGCCAGCATCCGCTGGTACACCAGTTGCGGCGGCGTCAGCGCCGGCTGGTTGCCGAGCAGGATATCGAGAAACTGCAGGCGGTCGACATGGCGGCCCACCACCACCAGGCAGACAGTGAGGGGCGTCGCCAGCACCAGCCCGATCGGGCCCCATAGCCAGGTCCAGAACGACGCCGAAATCACAATGGCGACCGGCGAGAGGCCGGAACTGCGGCCGTACACCTGAGGCTCCACCACCTGCGCCGCAAATACCTGAAGCGTTGCGAACAGTGCCGTCGTCATCAACAGCATTTCCCACCCGGAGCCGACGGCGGCGGCCAGGATCAGCGGAAACACCGCGGATATCGGCGTGCCGACATAGGGCACGAACCGCAGGATCATGGCGATCAGGCCCCACAGCGGCGCGCTCGGCACGCCGATCAGTTGCAGGCCGATCCCGATCAAGAGGCCGAACGAGGCATTGACGATGATCTGGTTCAGAAACAGCCGGCTCAGCCGCTGGCCGGCATCGTCAAGCGCGGCCGTGGTGCGCTGCATGTCCTGCGATCCGGCCAGCCGGATGAACCGGTTTCGCAGGTCCTGCCGCTGCATCAGGATGAAGATCACGAAGATCACGACGATGCCGGTCGTGGTCAGCGGCTGGATCAGCGGCTGGATGATGGCGACCAGGGTCGTCAGCGTGCCGGGGTCGGGTTGCCTGATCTCCACCGGAATCGGCTTGTCGTTGGGCTGCCGCCGCAAACCGTCGATGACCTGCCCGCGGGCGGGATTGTGCAATTCGCTGTCCAGCTCCCGCAGCACTTTGGACGCGCGCTCCAGCGTGCTGGAGCCGCTGGCCGCGACCCCGCGCAGGCCCTGGATCTTGTCACGCAGCGTCTGCTGGTAGCCGGGCAATTCCTCGGCCAGCCGGTTGGCCTGCGAGACCATCAGGCCGCCGAGGCTGAAGATGATCGAGAAGCCGACGAATACCGCGAGCAGCACCGCCAGCCGGCGCGGCACCCGCCAGGACTGCAGCCGGATGACAAAGGGTGCCAGCACGAAACTGAAGAGCACCGCGAGCGCGACCGGAACCAGGATTTCGCGGGCGAAATACAGCCCGGTGATGATCAGCCCTGCCACCGCGAGGTTGATCAGCGCGGTACCCTTGGTCTGCTGCAGTTTGATCATCGGGGGAACGGTGTCTGCCAATAGAAGATATCCGCGGAGGTCCATGCAGAGCTCCGTCAAGTCAGGCCGTGGCCGGGGGAAGAGCAGTCCCAACGGGCGGCGAGGGCGAATGTTCCAATCGCTGTCATTCCGGGGCGATGCGAAGCATCGAACCCGGAATCTCGAGATTCCGGGTTCGCGCTGACGCGCGCCCCGGAATGACGCCGGCAACGGAATCCTATACTCTCAAACCCATGGAATGGACCGACGAAGGCATCGTGCTGGGGGTGCGGCGGCATGGCGAATCATCCGCCATTGTCGAGCTCCTGACGCGCGGCCATGGCCGCCATCTCGGCCTGGTGCGCGGCGGCGCCGGCAAGCGGATGCGCCCCTTGCTGCAGCCCGGCAACAGCGTGTCGGCGGTGTGGCGGGCGCGGCTCGACGAGCATCTCGGCTATTACGTCATGGAGGGCACGCGGCTGCGCGCGGCCACCGTGCTGGCGTCGTCGCACGCGACCTATGGCGTGACCCATCTGGCCGCGCTGGCGCGGCTGTTGCCGGAGCGCGATCCGCATGAAGACATCTACGAAATGCTGGAGCGCACGCTGGACGATTTCGACGATATCGGCGAGGCAGCCATTCAATTGATAAAATTCGAACTCGCCATGCTGACCGAACTCGGCTTCGGGCTCGATCTGGAAAACTGCGCCGCGACCGGCGAGACGTCGGACCTGATCTATGTCTCGCCGAAATCCGGCGGCGCGGTGTCGCGGCGGGCCGGCGATCCCTGGCGCGACCGGCTGTTGCGGCTGCCGTCGTTTTTGCGCGAGGGCGGCGGCGGCGCCAATGGCTGGTCCGACCAGGACCTGCAGGACGGTTTTGTCCTTACCGGAAGGTTCCTGCTGCGCCACGTGCTGGAGCCGCGCGGGCAGGGCCATTCCGACGCCCGCGACGGGTTCATCAACGCGGTGACCAGGCATCGGGCGAAGGCGACGGCGGTGCTGCCGTAAAAACGTGAAAACAACCCCATGTACAGTAGCCCGGCGAAAGTGCGGGGATGGGGAACGCGATTCATTTCTTGCCCGATTCATCGTCAGCGGATAACCCGTCCCCATGGGAAAACGACTGATTCCGCCTGAAGAACCGGCTGAGATCCACGAGGTCGGGCTGCGCGACGCGCTCGAGGAGCGCTATCTCGCTTATGCGCTCTCGACCATCATGCACCGCGCGCTGCCGGACGCCCGCGACGGCCTGAAGCCGGTGCACCGGCGCATCCTCTATGGCATGCGGCTGCTGCGGCTCGACCCCGGCACCCCGTTCAAGAAATCGGCCAAAATCGTCGGCGACGTGATGGGCTCGTTCCATCCGCATGGCGACCAGTCGATCTATGACGCGCTGGTGCGGCTGGCACAGGATTTCTCCTCGCGCTATCCGCTGGTCGACGGCCAGGGCAATTTCGGCAATATCGACGGCGATAATGCGGCCGCCTACCGCTACACCGAAGCGCGCATGACCGAGGTCGCGCGGCTTCTTCTTGAGGGGATCGACGAGGACGGCGTCGAATTCCGCGCCAATTACGACGGCCAGACCAAAGAGCCGATCGTGCTGCCCGGCGGCTTTCCGAACCTGCTCGCCAATGGCGCGCAGGGCATCGCGGTCGGCATGGCGACCTCGATCCCGCCGCACAATGTGGCCGAGCTGTGCGACGCGGCGCTGCATCTGATCGACAAGCCCGACGCCAAATCGAAGACGCTGCTGAAATGGGTCAAGGGTCCTGATTTCCCGACCGGCGGCATCATCGTCGATTCCAAGGAGAGCATCGCCGAAGCCTACATGACCGGGCGCGGCTCATTCCGCACCCGCTCCAAATGGGTCCAGGAAGAGGGCGCCCGCGGCACCTGGGTGGTGGTGATCACGGAAATCCCGTGGCTGGTGCAGAAGTCGCGGCTGGTGGAAAAAATCTCCGAATTGCTGACCGCGAAGAAGCTGCCTCTCATCGACGACGTCCGCGACGAATCGGCCGAGGACGTCCGTTTGGTGATCGAGCCGAAATCCCGCGCGGTCGATCCGGAACTGCTGATGGAATCGCTGTTCAGGCTGACCGAACTGGAAAGCCGCATTCCGCTGAACCTCAACGTATTGGTAAAAGGCCGCATCCCCAAGGTGCTGGGCCTGGCCGAATGCCTGCGCGAATGGCTCGACCATTTGCGCGACGTGCTGCTGCGCCGCTCCAACCATCGCAAGGAGCAGATCGAGCACCGGCTGGAAGTGCTAGGCGGCTATCTGATCGCGTACCTGAACATCGACAAGGTGATCAAGATCATTCGCAACGAAGACGAGCCGAAGCCGGCCCTGATGACAGCCTTCAAGCTGACGGAGGTCCAGGCAGACGCCATCCTCAACATGCGGCTGCGCAGTTTGCGCAAGCTCGAGGAATTCGAGATCCGCACCGAGGACAAGAACCTTCGAAACGAGCTGAAGGGCATCAAGGGAATTCTCGCTTCCGAGCCCGAGCAGTGGGCCAGGGTCGGCGAGCAGGTGCGGAAAGTCCGCGACATCTTCGGGCCGAAGACGCCGCTCGGCAAGCGTCGCACCATGTTCGCGGACGCGCCGGAACATGACATCGCTGCGATCGAGGAAGCCTTCGTCGAGCGCGAGCCGGTCACCGTGGTAGTTTCCGAAAAGGGCTGGGTGCGCACGCTGAAGGGCCATGTCGCCGATCTCTCGACCCTGACCTTCAAGACCGACGACAAGCTCGACAAGGCGTTCTTCGCCGAGACCACGTCAAAGCTGTTGCTGCTCGCCACCAACGGCCGCTTCTATTCGCTCGACGTCGCCAAGTTGCCGGGCGGACGCGGCCATGGCGAGCCGATCCGGATGTTCATCGACATGGAGCAGGAGACGGCGATCGTCTCGCTGTTCGTCAACAAGGGCGGCCGCAAGTTCCTGATCGCCAGCCTCGAAGGTCAGGGCTTTGTCGTCAACGAGGACGATTGCGTCGGCAATACCCGCAAGGGCAAGCAGGTGCTGAACGTCGAAATGCCGAACGAAGCCTGCGCGATCACGACCGTGTCAGGGGACACCGTCGCTGTGATCGGCACCAACCACAAGATGGTGGTGTTCCCGCTCGACCAGGTGCCGGAGATGGCGCGCGGCCGCGGCGTGCGGCTGCAGAAATACACCAGCGCCTCGCTGTCCGACGTCGCCACCTTCGAAGCCAAGGCCGGCCTGACCTGGAAGGATTCGGCTGGCCGTGACCAGAGCATGAGCTGGAAGGAACTGACCGACTGGCGCGGCAACCGCGCCGACGCCGGCCGCCTCGCGCACGGCCTGCCGAAGTCGAACAAGTTCGGCAAGGGTGTGGAGTAAATAAGGTGTCTTGTCGTCCCTGCGAACGCAGGGACCCATACCGCGTTGTCCTCTCGATCAAGGCGGAATGTCCAAGACCGCGCACAACACTGCGGCCTGTGGTTATGGGTCCCTGCGTTCGCAGGGACGACGAACTGTGATGACCGCCGTAGTAGTATTCGCCATTTCGCAAGCGCTATAATCGCCGTCATGGCCCATCACCACGATCATCACTCCCACGCGCACGGTCATGCCGGGCACGGCCACGCACCCGACAATTTCGGCTTCGCGTTCGCCGTCGGCATTGCGCTCAATACCGCGTTCGTCGCGGCCGAACTGGTGTTCGGCTATGCCGCCAACTCGCTGGCGCTGATCTCGGATGCGGTTCACAATTCTTCCGACGTGATCGCGCTGGTGCTGGCGTGGGCGGCGGGATGGCTGGCGCGGCGGCGGCCGACCGAGCGGCACACCTATGGCTACCGGCGGGCATCGATCCTCGCCGCGCTGGCCAATGCCGGGCTGCTGCTGATTGCGGTCGGCGCCATCGCCGTCGAGGCCATTGACCGGATCAGGCAGCCGGCCGAAGTGGCGGGCTCGACCGTGGTTTGGGTGGCGGCGCTCGGCATCGCCATCAACGGCGCCACCGCGCTATTGTTCATGCGCGGCCGGGATAGCGATCTCAATATTCGCGGCGCCTATCTACACATGGCGGCGGACGCTGGCGTCTCCGCCGGCGTGGTGGTCGCGGCGCTGGCGATCATGCTGACGGGATGGCTCTGGGTCGATCCCGCCATCAGTCTCGTCATCGCCGCCGTGGTACTGGCGAGCAGCTGGGGCCTTGCCCGCGACAGCATCAATCTCGCGCTCGACGGCGTGCCCAGAGGCATCGCGCTGGCGGAGGTGATGGGTTATCTTAAGCAGCTCGACGGCGTCACCGAGGTGCATGACCTCCATGTCTGGGCCATGAGCACCAACGAAACCGCGCTGACCGCGCATCTGGTGCGGCCAGGCGGCAGCGACGATGCATTCCTGCAAGACGTGTGCGCGGAACTTTCGCACCGCTTCAACATCGATCACGCCACGCTGCAGATCGAAGCCCGCAGCGATGCCTGCAAACTGGCGCCGGCGGAAGTGGTGTAGGGGCGCGCTTAAATCCGAAACTCAGTTTCACGTCGTCCCGGACAAGTGAGCGCAAGCGAACGCCGATCCGGGACCCATACCGCGTTGCGCCCTCGATATAGCGCGATGGATGAAGCAATCTTCGTCAAGCCAGCGCCGGCGGCTATGGGTCCCTGCTTTCGCAGGGACGACGCGGAGGGGGAAAATCTCAGATCACCCCCGCCATCCGCAGTAGCACGCCCGCCGCACACGAGCCCGCCAGCACCGTCAGCATTCCCATGTTGAAGCGGAAGATCGCAGTTGCCGCCGCGATCGCCAAAGCGAGCGCGGCGAGGTCGACGCTCGACCACACCGGCATGTCGAACGACAGCCCGAACGAGCGAACCGGCCAGGTTTCGCGGAACACGGTGTGCAGCGCGAACCAGATCGACAGATTGAGGATCACGCCGACCACGGCGGCGGTGATGGCGCCGAGCGCACCGGCCAGCCCCTTGTTGCCGCGCAGGGTCTCGACAAAGGGCGCGCCGAGAAAGATCCAGAGGAAGCAGGGCATGAAGGTGACCCAGGTCGCCAGCAATCCGCCGAGCGTGCCCGCCATCATCGGCGACAGGGAGCCTGGATCGCGAAAGGCGGCCATGAAGCCGACGAACTGCAGCACCATGATCAGCGGGCCGGGCGTGGTCTCGGCCATCCCCAGGCCATCGAGCATTTCGCGCGGCTGCAGCCAGTGATAGTGCTCGACCGCCTGCTGCGCGACATAGGCCAGCACCGCATAGGCGCCGCCGAATGTCACCAGCGCCATCTTGCTGAAGAACAGCGCGATCTGGCTGAACACATGGGCCTCGCCGAACGCGATCAGCAGCGCTGCGACCGGCACCAGCCACAGCGTCAGCCAGACCGCGCTGACTTTCAGCGCGCGGGGAAGGCTGGCGCGGACATGGTCCGGCACGACGTCGCCGAGCATGCTGTCGACCGCCGCGGCGTTCTTGCCGCCGCCGTGCTCGACTGCGGCGAATTCGCTGCGTCCGCTTCTGGCGCCGAAAAATCCGATCACGCCGGCGGCAATGATGATGATCGGGAACGATACGTTGAAGAAGAAGATCGCGACGAAGGCGATCGCTGCCAGCGCAACCATGATCCAGTTGCGCAGCGCGCGCTTGCCGACGCGAACCACGGCCTGGATCACGATCGCCAGCACCGCGGCCTTCAGCCCGAAGAACAGCGCCTCGACGATCCCGACCTTGCCGAAGGCGGCATAGATATAGCTTAGCCCCATGATGGCGATGACGCCGGGCAGAATGAACAGGCCGCCGGCCATGATGCCGCCGGCGGTACGGTGCAGCAGCCAGCCGATATAGGTGGCCAGTTGCTGCGCCTCCGGTCCCGGCAGCAGCATGCAGTAGTTCAGCGCGTGCAGGAACCTGCTTTCGGAAATCCAGTTCTTTTCCTCGACCAGGATGCGGTGCATCACCGCGATCTGTCCGGCCGGACCGCCGAAACTCAGGACGGCGATCCGCAGCCAGACCCGAAACGCTTCACCGAAGCTGATGCCGTGACCGGCATCCGCTCCGGAGGTTTTGTCAGTCGCCACGATATCGCTCATGGCTTTGCCTTGTTGGTCGGCCAGTTGTGGGTTTCGCCCGATGCATCGCGGCACCAGCGATAGAACGCGTCGTAGAGCACGATGCCGGCTTCGAGCTGCGCGAGATCGTCATCATACATCCGCGACAGCCCGAGCGATGCCGCCAGCAACCCCGGTGCTTCCGGCGAGAGGTCGAGCCTGCCGGTGTCGGCGGCGCGCACCATGGTCGCCAGCCGCAGCAGAGGCGGGGTCGCGAGGCCGAATTCCTCGACCATGACGTCGAAGGTGCAGAGCTCGCCGCGATGGCTCCAGAACACGTTCTCAATATCGAACGGGTCGGCGGCAAAACGCTCGCCGACCGCGATCACCTCGGACGGCGCCACGAACAGAAACACTGCGTTGGGATCGACGAACCTGCGGATCAGCCAGGGGCAGGCGATTCGGTCGATCTTCGGCCGCGCGCGGGTGACCCAGACGGTGCGGCCTTGCGCATCGCGTGCCGGCAGTTTGGCTGCCGGCACCAACGGCAGCTTGGCGGCTTTCCAGCCCTCAAAACCATTTTCCAGGGCTTCGGCCGAACCCCCGGCGTGTCTCAACCAGGCGGCGGTGCCCTCGGAAAGCTTCAAGCCGCGCTGGCAGACCACGATGGCCGGCCGTCCCGAAAACTCCTTGCCCCAGTCGGCGGCCGTCTGATGGCTTCGCCGCACCGCGCCGGGAATCAGCCTGGAGTCGGCGGCGAAATCTTCCTCGGTACGGACGTCGATCAGCGCGGGGGTGTTCGCCGTGCCGATCAGGCGTGCGAGCTTGTCGGCAGATATCGTTGTGAAGGATGACATGAATGCGCCCTCGTGAGAGTACGGGACGCGATACTTGGGCCTGACGCCTCGTGGGGAGATCGCAAAAATCCCCATGCCGCTATTACAGCCAAACCGGTGACGGCTGTCAATGTGCGTAACGCCGAATGTACCCAACG
>NZ_JAUYAN010000199.1 GCF_030693485.1 Bradyrhizobium sp.
GGTTGGAATAGCTCTCCCGGCGGATTTCGCCATCGGTGACGATATCGATGCCGGCGCGCTCCATGTCCCTGATGGCGACGATGGTGGCGTCGTCCTGCGCCTCCTCCAGATGCTCCTGCGGCAGCCGCCACATCGCGTGCAGGCGGGTGCGCGGCACCACCTTCGACAGCATGGCGCGGTCGACCAGCCATTCCGGCTGCGGGTAGCTGCCGACCACCGTGGTCGGCAGCAGATGTTTCGGCAAGTTCACGATGCAAACCGCCGCACCAGATCCGGCGTAATCTCGCCGATGCTGCGGATGCCGAGCAATGCCAGATCGCGATTGATCTCGTCAATCAGCAGGGTCAGCGCGCGCTGCACCCCGGCTTCGCCGCCGGCCACCGCGGCGTAGAGCAGCGGACGCCCGACGAAGACGAACCGGGCGCCGAGCGCCAGCGCCTTGATCACATCGGTGCCGCGCCGGATGCCGCCGTCCAGCATCACGGTCATGCCGCCGGCTTCGGCCGCGATCTCCGGCAGCGTGCGCAGCGCCGATACGGTGAAGTCGAGCTGGCGGCCGGCGTGATTGGAGAGGATGACGCCATCGACGCCGCTTTCGCGGGCGATGCGCGCATCCGCGGGCGAGATCAGGCCCTTGACCACCAGCTTGCCCTTCCAGCGGCGGCGGATCAGTTCGACATGCTTCCAGGCGAGCTGGTCGCGATGGCCGATGTTGCGCATCAGGTTCTTGGCCAGCACCGGCGGTCCGCGCTTGGCGTCCATGTTCTCGAAATGCGGCATGCCGTGGTTGACAAGCGTGCGTGCCCAGACGCCGAACAGCCAGTGCGGATGGGTCACGGTGTCCCACGCGACGCGCGGCGTGATCGCCAGCGGGACCTGAAACCCGTTGCGGATATTGTTCTCGCGGTTGGGCGGCACCGGCACATCGGCGGTCACGACGAAGGTGTCGTAGCCGGCGGCGGCGACGCGGTCGACCAGCGGCTCGATGCGCGAAGGCTCGCCGGCGAGGTAGGCCTGATACCAGGCATCGGGATTTTCCCGCCGCACATCCTCCAGCGTGATCAGCGACGAGGCGCTGAGGATCATCGGCAGGTTCATCGCCGCGGCCGCGCGGGTCAGCACGATATCGCCGCGATAGGCGCACAGCGCCGACGAGCCCATCGGCGGAATGCCGAACGGCGCCGCATAGGTCTTGCCGAAAAGCGTGGTGGTATGCTCGCGGCCGGAGACGTCGTTCAACACCCGCGGCACGAAGCCGTATTCCTCGAAGGCGCGGCGGTTGTCGCGCACCGAGGCGTCGGTCTCGGCGCCTCCAGAGATATAGCCATAGAGAAATTTCGGCAGCCGGCGCCGGGCGGTGGCTTCAAAGTCGTCGAGCGCGAGGTAACGCCGCAAGGCGCGGGGAACGGCGCTGCTTGCGCGTTGTACCGTGGGCGGCGGCGGGGCGATGGGGGCGGTCTTGTCGTGCACGTTGGCGAGCCTTCTTCCGGGGATATTGGCCATGATGGTGAGACAGCGCGGCACGACGGTCAAGCGCCGCCGCGGGCGCCTCGGTCCTAGCGTCGGGCCGGAGGGCGGCCGCCGGGTCTCTGGTCGGACTTGTTGATGGACGCGCTGAGGTCCTGCAGCATGCGGCGGGCGTCGGTCAGCGCGACGGCGCTGCGCTTGTCGAAGCTCTGGATCAGTTCGCGAAGCGAGATCACGGTCGGCAACAGGTCGCCGCCATATTTGGCACTGCCGACGTTGGCCAGGAATTTCTGGGTCTGGCCAAGGCCGTCGTCGATGCCTGTCATGACGTCGTTGGCGGCGTCCACGATGTCGGTGATCCGTCGGCCGTTGCCTGCGAGGCTCGCCGTAAAGGTCTCGAAGTTCAGCAGCGTATCCTTCACCGCCGCTTCATTGTCCTTGATGATCTTGTCGATGTTGCGCAACGCCACCCGGATCTTCCCCTGGGTGTCCAGCAGCGCGTCCGGGTCGGCCGTCAGCACCGGCACGCCGTCCTTGTCCAGCGGAACCGGAGCGCCGTCGATGGCGCCGCCGGTCAGCGAGATCGCCGCCACGCCGGTCAGTCCCTGAAATTCGAGCCCGGCCTCGGTGTCCTTGCGGACCGGAGCGGTGTTGTCGATCATCGCCAGCGCCACCACCCGGCGTGGATTGTCCAGCGTCAGCGAAACCACCTCGCCGACCCGGACCCCGTTCAGATTGACGCCGCCGCCCTTGCTGAGGCCGGATGCGGAGCCTTCGAACACCACCCGAAGCGGGACCCGTCCCTGGACGCCGGTGTACTTCCGGATGCCGAGAAACGCGCCGAATCCCCCGGCGATCAGCGCCAGGGTCAACGATCCGATCAACATGCTGCTCGCCCGCGGTTTCATGTCCGGTATCCAGCTGCAAACAGCATCAATGGATAGCGCAATTGCCGCGTCCAGTCACCGTTTTCCGGGCGGGCAATGGTCAGCCCGCGGTCGCGGGCTTGCGCGACGCGACGAAAACACCTGTCAGCACCAGCGCGAAGCCGATGACATGGAACAGCCGCGGATGCTCGCCGAGAAAGACGATGGCCATCGCGGCGCCGAACAGCGGGATGACGTGAAAGAACGCGGCCGCGCGGTTGGCGCCGATCAGGTGGACGCCGCGATTGAAGCACAGATAGGCCAGCGTCGAGGGGAACACCGCGACATAGAACAGCGTCAGCAGGTTGGCGGTGTCGAACTGCATCATCGGCCGGGTCATGAGTTCCCAGATCAGCAGGGGAACCAAAGCGGCGGCGCCGCAGCCGAAGGTGAATCCGACAAACGAAAGGCCGTGGATCTGCGGACGCTTGAAGGTCAGTGTCGAGTACAGTCCGAAGATCAGGAGCGCGGCGACGAAGATGACATCGCCGATATTGAACTCGATGTTCTTCAGCGTCGTCAGATCGCCCTGCAGCAGGATGACGAGCACGCCCGTCAGCGATACCGCGAGCCCGCCGGCCTGCGCCAGCGTCAGCCGGATGCCGAGCAGCAGCAGCGACCATATCGCGACGAACAGCGGCCCTGCCGACTGCAGCAACAGCGTGTTCAGCGCCTGGGTGTGCTCGAGCGCCCAGTATTGCATGGTGTTGAAGGCGCTGATTCCGGTGACGGAAAGAATCACCATGGTGCCGAGCCGGCCGCGGATCGCGCCCCAGTCGCGCACCAGATGCTTCCAGGCGAACGGCAGGATGATGAGAAACGCCATCGACCAGCGCAGGAACGACAGGGTGACCGGCGGAATATGCCCGGCGGCGAGCCGGCCGACGATGGCGTTGCCGGCCCAGCACAGCGCGGTGATGGACAGCAGCAGATAAGGCTGGTTGGCGATCCAGTTCCCGGAAGGGGCGGCGCCTGACGTGTGGTCCGAAGCGGACATTCTCTGGGCTCGGTTCATGGCGCCGCGCCCGGCCCGGTGAGGAACCGGGCCGGAATGTTTACCCGGCAGGCCTCACAGACACGGGTTTTGGCTGGCTATCAATGGCGGAAGACGCATCGCGACCATGCGGGAGTTGGCCTGTTTACACCGCCAGCGCGTGCGCGACGGCGCCCGCGGCGATGGCGGCGTCATTAGGATCGATTTCGATCTGCAATCCGCGCTGCCCGCCATTGACGAACACGGTCAGGTGGCTCAGCGCCGTCAATTCGATCGCCACCGGCACGCGCTTTTTCTGCCCGAACGGACTTATGCCGCCGACATGATAGCCGGTCAGCCGTTCGGCATCGGCCGGGCGCATCATGTTCGCCGCCTTGCCGTCGAAGGCCGCCGCGAGCTTCTTCATGCTGACTTCGCAATCCGCCGGTACCACCACGCAGACCGGCTTGCCGTCGACCTCGGCCATCAGGGTCTTCAGCACGCGGTTGGGGTCGACGCCGAGCGCCTCGGCGGCCTGCAGCCCGGTGCTTTCGACACTGGAATCGTAGACATAGGTGTGCAGCTTGAAGGCGCAGCCGACCTTGCGCAGCGCAAGGGTCGCAGGCGTGGTCTTCGACATGATGCCATTGCTCCGACGTCACGAGGCGGAGTCCAGATAGCACGCCCGGACGTAGCCGGGCCAGCGCCACCAGATCGCCCTGTCGTGTTGCGATGGCGCAAGGTCGTCTGCGGAAGGGCGGTTAGGGTGACGGCATGAATGAATCGTCCGACCAGCCAGCCCGCAGCCTGCCCGTGCGCCTGTGGAGCCGGCTCGGTCCCGGCCTCGTCACGGGTGCCGCCGATGACGATCCCAGCGGCATTGCCACCCACAGCCAGATCGGCGCGCAGTTCGGCTTCGCCCTGGCGTGGACTTTCGTGCTCAGTTTCCCGCTGATGGTCGTGATCCAGGAGATCGCGGCCCAGATCGGCCGCGTCACCGGACGAGGCATCGCGCATAATCTGCGGCGGCATTATCCGCGCTGGCTGTTGCGGCTGGTAGTGACGCTGCTGCTGGTCGCCAACATCATCAACCTCGGCGCCGATCTAGGCGCCATGGGCGCGGCACTGGCGCTGCTGATCGGCGGGCCGGATCAACTCTACACTCTGCTGTTCGGCGTGGTCTGTATCGTGCTTGAGGTCTGGCTCAGCTATCCGCGCTATGCCGCGGTGCTGAAATGGACCACGCTGTCGCTGTTCTCCTATGTCGCTGTGGTGTTCGTGGCCGATGTGCCATGGGCGACGGCGCTGAAATCGCTGGTCGTCCCGGCCATGGATTTCAACGGCGCCTCCGCGATGGCGATGGTGGCGATCCTCGGCACCACGATCAGCCCCTATCTGTTTTTCTGGCAGGCGGGGCAGGAGGTCGAGGAGCAGCACCGCCATCACGCCAAGCCGCTCTGCGTCTCGCCGAAGACCGCTGGACCCGAGCTCGCCCGCATCCGTCTCGACACCATCGTCGGCATGGGCTTCAGTTCGCTGGTGTCGCTGGCGATCGTGTTCGCGACCGCGGCGACGCTGCATGGCCACGGCATCACCGATATCGCGACCTCGGCGCAGGCCGCCGAGGCGCTGCGTCCGATCGCCGGCGAATTCGCCTTTGCGCTGTTCGCCATCGGCATCATCGGCACCGGGCTTTTGGCGGTGCCGGTGCTGGCGGGGTCGGCGGCCTATGCGGTCAGCGAGGTATTCGGCTGGGCCGAAAGTCTCGACGCCAGACCGAACGACGCCCGCGCCTTCTATGCGACGATCGCGGTCGCCACGCTGCTGGGTGCCGCGCTCAATTTCGTCGGGCTCGATCCGGTGCGGGCGCTGTATTGGGCGGCCGTGGTCAACGGCGTGCTGGCTGCTCCGCTGATGGCGGTCATGATGCTGATCGTGCGCAATCCGAAGGTGATGGGGCGGCTGACGGTGTCGCGCGCCATGGCGATCTGGGGCTGGACCGCGACTGCCGTAATGGCTCTGGCCTCGCTGGCGTTCTTTGTGGCGCATTAGAATGAGCCGGACTCCGCGGCCCGGACGCTGCCCTCGCGCCGCCACAAATTTTCAGGGGATATCAATGGGTTGGAGAACCTCCAACCCGGTCAAAAGGCCCCGTTCTTGCTTGCTTCGATAGCCTGCATCCTTTATCCGATGCTATGCCTCGCATGCGAGCGGCCCCGGCCGTGATTTAGGCTGGGCGCATGATCCGGAAGATTGGGGACGATTTTCCGAACCGATCAATCTCGGACCGAAACCGTTGCAGAGGGATATGTTTCGAAATGGCCAATGTCGTCGTCGTCGGCGCCCAGTGGGGCGACGAAGGGAAGGGCAAGATCGTCGACTGGTTGTCGGAGCAGGCCGACATCGTCGTGCGCTTCCAGGGCGGCCACAATGCCGGCCATACCCTCGTCATCAACGGCATCACCTACAAGCTGGCGCTGCTGCCCTCCGGCGTGCTGCGGCCCTCGAAGCTGGCGGTGATCGGCAACGGCGTGGTGTTCGACCCGCAGGCCTTCCTCGACGAGGTGACCCGGCTGAGGGGCCAGGGCGTCGCCATCAGCCCGGACAATCTGCGCGTCGCCGAGAACGTCACGCTGATCCTGCCGCTGCATCGCGAACTCGATGCGCTCCGGGAATCGTCCAACGCCCTGACCGCGATCGGCACCACCAGGCGCGGCATCGGCCCGGCCTATGAAGACAAGGTCGGCCGCCGCGCCATCCGGCTGATGGATCTGGCCGACCTCGACACCCTGCCGCACAAGATCGACCGCCTGCTGGCGCACCACAACGCGTTGCGCCGCGGCCTGCAGCTGGAGGAAATCGACGGCGGCGGCATCCTTCGGGAATTGAGCGCGCTGGCGCCGCAGCTTTTGCCCTACGCCGAGACGGTGTGGCGGCTGCTCGACCTCAAGCGCCGCGAGGGCAAGCGCATCCTGTTCGAGGGCGCGCAAGGCGCCTTGCTGGACGTCGACCACGGCACCTATCCCTACGTCACCTCGTCCAACACCGTGGCGGCGCAGGCGGCGACCGGCACCGGCATGGGCCCGAGCTCGGTCGGATATGTCCTGGGGATCTGCAAGGCCTATACGACCCGGGTCGGCCAGGGCCCGTTCCCGACCGAGCAGGACAACGAGATCGGACGCAGGATCGGCGAGCGCGGCCGCGAGTTCGGTACCAATACCGGCCGGCCGCGGCGCTGCGGCTGGTTCGACGCGGTACTGGTGCGCCAGACGGTGCGGACCTGCGGCATCCACGGGCTGGCCCTGACCAAGCTCGACATTCTCGACGGCTTCGACTCGATCGAGGTCTGCACCGGCTATACGCTGGACGGCAAGGAAATCGACCATCTGCCGGCCGGCGAGGGCGCGCAGGCCCGGATCAAGCCGGTTTACGAGACCATCGAGGGCTGGAAGGAACCGACCGCCAATGCCCGCTCCTGGGCGGATTTGCCGGCGCAGGCCATCAAATATGTCCGCCGGGTCGAGGAACTGGTGGGTTGCCCCATCGCATTGCTTTCCACCAGCCCGGAACGCGAGGATACTATTCTGGTTCAGAACCCGTTCGAGGCTTAACGAGATGTTACCGGAAGGCCTGCAATGTGAAGGCCTGCAATGTTGAGACGATATGGCTGATTACTACCCGCTGATCGCCCGCGCCATTGCCGGCCTGGACCCCAGTGCCCCCGGCGAGAGCCGGCGTGCGCTGTATGAGCGGGCCCGCGCCGCGCTGATCGCGCAGTTGCGCAGCGTGCAGCCTCCGCTCAGCGAATCCGAAATCACCCGCGAGCGGCTGTCGCTGGAAGAGGCCGTTCGCAAGGTCGAATCCGAAGCCGCCCAGCGCGCCCGCGACGCTTCGCGCTCCGGCGACGCCTCGCGCGGCGGCGCCCGTGCCGGCGATTCCTTCCGCGCCACCACCAGGCCCCCGGGACGGCCGGGCGAGCCGGCGCCGCCGGCTGCAGCGCAGCCTCAGGCAACTCCGCCTCCGGCGCGTCCGCGTCCGCCGTCACCGCCGCCGCCCGCACGCAACGACCGTCCGCCGCT
>NZ_JAUYAN010000209.1 GCF_030693485.1 Bradyrhizobium sp.
GCCACCACGATCAATGGCGGCACCCTCACCGTCAACGGCTCGATCGTCAATTCCGCTGTCACGGTGAACACCGGCGGCACGCTCGGCGGCACCGGCACGGTCGGCGCCACCCAGGTCAATGCCGGCGGCACGTTCGCGCCGGGTAACGGCACGGCGAACTCGTCGCTGAACGTCACGACCAGCCTGACGTTTCAGGCGGCTTCGATCTTCATGGTGCAGGTCAATCCCGCCACCGCGTCCTTTGCCAATGTCACCGGCACCGCCACGCTCGGTGGGGCCACCGTCAACGCGACGTTCGCGCCGGGATCCTACGTCTCGAAGCAATACACCATCGTCCAGGCATCCGGCGCGGTCAGTGGCACCTTCAATCCGACGGTGGTCAATACCAACCTGCCGTCCAACTTCCACACCAGTCTGAGCTACGATCCGACGCATGCCTATCTCAACCTGGCGCTGAATTTCGGGATACCGGGCGGCCTCAACGGCAATCAGCAGAACGTCGGCAACGCGCTGACGAATTTCTTCAACACCACCGGCGGCATTCCGATGGCGTTTGGGTCGTTGACTCCAGCTGGATTGTCGCAAGCCTCTGGCGAGGCGGCGACCGGAGGCCAGCAGACCATGTTCAACGCGATGACGCAGTTCCTCGGTGTCCTCACCGACCCGTTCGTTGGCGCCCGCGGCGGCGCGGCTGGCGGCGGCGCGATACCGTTCGCAGAAGAAAACGATGCCGTGAATGCCTATGGGGCGGCACGCAAGCGCACCCTGCCGAGCGCGCCGCCTATGCGATGTTCAGCAAGGCGCCGCCGCGTACGGGCAACGATCCGCGCTGGAGCGTATGGGCCTCGGGCTTCGGCGGCTCGCAGACATCAGACGGCAATGCCGCGGCCGGGTCGAACACGGCGACCAGCCGCGTCTTCGGCATCGCGGTCGGCGCCGATTACAGGGTCTCGCCCGATACCGTCGCCGGCTTCGCGCTCGCAGGCGGCGGCACCAATTTTGCCATCGCCAACGGATTCGGCTCCGGTCGGTCCGACCTGTTCCAGGCAGGAGCGTTCGTGCGGCACATGGTCGGTCCTGCCTATGTCACCGGCGCGCTTGCCTATGGCTGGCAGGATGTCACCACCAACCGCACGGTCACCATCGCTGGCGTCGACCAGCTGCAGGCGCGGTTCAACGCCAATGCCTATTCCGGCCGCATCGAAGGCGGCTATCGTTTCATCGCGCCGGGCATGGCCGTGGGGATAACGCCCTACGCCGCTGGACAGTTCACCACCTTCGATTTGCCCGCCTATGCCGAGCAGGCGGTGGCCGGCGCCAACACCTTTGCACTCGCCTACGGCTCGAAGAGTGTCACGGCCTCGCGCGGCGAACTCGGGCTTCGGACCGATAAATCATTCGCTATGCAGGACGGCATCTTCACCCTGCGCGGTCGCGCGGCATGGGCGCACGATTTCAACACCGATCGCGCCATCGGCGCCACGTTCCAGACGCTGCCGGGTGCATCTTTCGTCGTCAATGGTGCCGCGCAGGCTCCCGACGCCGCTCTTGTGACCGCATCCGCTGAAATGAAATGGCTGAGCGGCTGGTCCGCCGCCGCCACCTTCGAGGGTGAATTCTCGAGCGTCACCAGGAGCTACGCCGGCAAGGGCCTGGCGCGATATTCCTGGTAGGCAGACGACTTCCGCTGAGGATGCGACGCTCAAAATGGTCCCCTTGCCTCACGGCCTCACGTTTCACGCGTCTTTTTCGCCCTGACCGAATACGATAAGGGAATACGGGGCACCCTCCGGAAACCGCCACATCCGGTCCGACGCCGGCACCAGGCCTGGCAGGCCCCACCAGGGCAGGACCTCGTGTTCCCTGAACATCGTAATTGTAAGTCCGGCATCAATGAGTCCGCCGAGCACTGCCGAGAGCGAGTGGATCCATTGCTGTGTTGATTGATGCGTCATGATCGTCGGATCGCCGGTGTAGGTGGTCTCGTCCACGAACTGCAGCGGCCGGTCGGAAGGGGTTTGGAAATCGAAGTTGGGCACGAGCTTTCCATCGTATTCTTCCAGCACGCTGAACGCCGGATACGCGTCGGCGAAGTAGAGCTCTCCGCCTGGCTCCAGCACGGACGCAACGACCTTTGCCCAGTGCTTCACATCGGGCAGCCAGCAAATGACTCCCCAGGTTGTGTAGACAAGGTCGAACGGGCCTGGCGCAAGATCCGGGGCCTGATCCACGGTACCTTCGACGAAATCTGCTTTCAGGCCCGTCTCATCGGACAGGCGTCGGGCAACATTCAGCGCGGCGCCGGAAAAATCGAGTCCGGTGACGGTCGCGCCGCGTCGCGCAAGGCACAACGTATCGCGGCCGATATGGCATTGCAGATGCAGAACGCGTTTGCCGGCGATGTCCCCGAGCTCGGCCGCTTCAATCTCGTGCAGGGCATCCTCGCCAGCCCGAAACCGGTCCAGCATATAATCACCGGTGCTATCGCGCGCATGAATGGCGGCGCGCTCATCCCAGTTCCGGCGGTTCATTTCGATGGGGTCGGTCACGTGAACCCTGTGTGACGTATCCTTCAGTCGCATTGCACACCAACCCCGCCCGTGCGGCGCGGCACGCTTTCCGTTTTCGGAACCGAGGTCGCGATTCAAGACCTCCTGCGAAACGCCACTATGATCGTGACGACCATTGCTTCTCTCGCCATCGCGCCGAAGGCGAACCACGAAGCGAACCGGCTATTGTGGACGCCGATTGCCGAGGTCGCGACGCTCTTCGCGCGCATTTTCGTCACGATCATTCCGGTGTAACCGTTGTGCTACCGAGTTGCGTTCTGCGTAGAACCTTGGGATGCAGCGGTGTAGGCAATGCTGCTCGCTATTTGATCTCGAGTTTCAGCTTGCCGGTCCTCACGACTGGAGTATCCGAATTGTCGGTGACCCTGAACTCGTATTCACCCTTCGACTTCGCAGCAGGCGTACCGCCGATCGTTCCCTGAGCGCCGTCCAATTGCAACCCGGCCGGCAGCATCGGCGTAACCGTCCATTTCAGCGGAACTTTCATACCGTTGGTCGAAATCTTCTCATCAAGCTTGATCGTTGGGTAAGCATTTGTTGCGGTACCGGACGGGAGGCTGTCGGCGGCAGCGTTTGTTGCCGGACCGGCTGGAGCGGGGTCGGCGACGCCGCCCTGTTCGATCGGCGGCTTGGGAGTGCTGGAATCAGCCGACCCAAAATAAAACCCGACAATGGTGCCCAATACGCCGATTAGCACCGACAGTACCTGTTTTCCTCTATCAAAACGTTTGTCGCCGTCGGGCCCTTCATTGAGTACGAGCGTCGAGATCGCCAAAATTATCGCTATTCCTACAGTTGCGAGCGCAATGAGAAAAGTTATCAGACCTCTTGCCACCTCTTTTTCGGCCAACGTTTTGAGAAATACCTGCTTCTCTTGGGTTATAATGTAACCAATCAGCCAAATAACGGTGATGCCAAGAACCGCAAATAGGATGGTCGGCAAGTAACTCATGAACCCGAAGCGGGAGCCGCGGGAAAGAAACAACTCTATCGGCGTAGCCGGCGTGACCAGCGTACCGGGAGCAGGATTCGTGGTTACAGCTCCGCCATATGGAACCTCATCGCTCGACCTATTCTTCACTGGACCAATCGTCAGTCCAGCACCTTTCAGCGCCGTTTCCGCGGCCATTCGCGTCAAACCCGTAACGTCGGGTACGCCGGTTTGAATTGCGTTGCCCGTCGGGACCTGAGCTGGTCCGCTCGATACATCCAGATTGACGGCCGAACTTTTTTCGACCTCCGTCCCCACGGCAGGACTTGAGCCAGTCACATTCCCCGCGGTGATATTCGGATGAGCCCCTGGTGTAACGTTGCCAATTTTCAGGCCGGCGTCCGTCAAAAGTGCTTCAGCTTCCGATTTGGATTTTCCGATTACGTTAGGTACTTCAACACTTGGCATAACAAATTCCTCACGCTGAAAAATTGAAGTATTTGTCGATGAATCAATTTCCGATCCTAGGTTACCTTTCCCTGAGTTTAAACCCTTGAGTTGATCTTTGTCTATCGCCTCTACGGTGGCGAAAGAGATGCCTTCCAACCCCAATTCTCCCAAAAGGCCCATTTTGCCGCTGCGCCGGCAAATGGCTCGTGTTGATCACCGAAGAAGCTTCTCGCCCCGTCACCCTGCCCGCGCCGCGCGCCGCAGCGATTGCGGCGGCTGGCCGAAGGCGCGGATGAAGGCGCGGCGCATCCGCTCGGGGTCGCGAAAGCCGGTGGCTTCGGCGACGCGTTCGATCGCCTCGGAGGAGGATTGCACGCGCTGCCGCGCCACCTCGATGCGCAGGCGCTCCACCGCCTTCGATGGCGTAGTGCCGGTCTCCGCGATGAAGGCACGGGCAAAATGCCGCGAACTCATGCCGGCCTGCTCGGCCATGTCCTCCACCGTCAGCGGCGCGTCGAGATGGTCGCGCGCCCAGGCCAGCAAGGGTGCGAAGCGGCCGCTCGGCGCCTTCAATTCCAAGAGCGAGGAGAATTGCGACTGGCCGCCGCTGCGGCGATGATAGAGTACGAGCTGGCGCGCCGCCTGCTGCGCAATCGCGTCGCCAAAATCCTCCGCCGCCATCGCCAGCGCGAGATCGATGCCGGCGCTGATCCCGGCCGAACTCCAGATGTTACCGTCGCGGACGAAGATGCGGTCCGGCTCCAGTTTTATCTTCGGATAGGTTTTGACGAAATGCCGGGTGCGCTGCCAGTGCGTGGTGGCGCGGCGGCCGTCGAGCAGGCCGGCTTCGGCCAGGATGTAGGCGCCGGAGCAGACGCTGGCGACGCGGATGCCGCGTTTTGCGATTTTGCGCACGAATGAAAGCGTCTCGGCGCAGGTCGCCGCCTGCCGCACCCCCTCGCCGCCGGCCACGATCAGGGTGGTGATCGCAGCCGACGGTTTGAGGCCCCGCGCCAGCATCTCGACACCGGACGAACTGCGAACCGGTCCCGGCGTCACCGCCAGCACCCTGATCGACGGCTGCTGGCCGGCGAAGCGCGCGGCGATCTCGAACGCCGAAATCGGCCCGGCGGCGTCCAGCAGCTGGAAATCCGGAAATATCAGCACACCGATCATGGGATTGGCCTATGTCCTGAAATGAGGGAAATATGGCATTTCGGACGCAAAGCCACCATGGCAGGCTGCGCCGGTCAAGCAAAACTTCGCCAGCCGAACCCCGAAAGGCCCATCATGTCCGCGCCGCTTCAGATCGGGATCGTCCTGTTTCCCAGGGTGACCCAGCTCGATTTCACCGGACCGCTGCAGGTGTTCTCCAGCGTGCCCGGCGCACAGGTGCATCTGATCTGGAAACGGATCGAGCCGGTCACCAGCGACTCCGTGCTGACGATCACGCCGACCGTCAGCTTCGCGGATTGTCCGCAGCTCGATGTGATCTGCGTGCCCGGCGGGCTCGGCACCGACGACATGATCAATGACGAGGAGATGCTGGCCTTCCTGCGCCGGCAGGCGGCGGGCGCCAAATACATCACCTCGGTATGCACGGGATCGCTGGTGCTGGGCGCCGCCGGGCTGCTGCAAGGATATCGCGCAGCGACGCACTGGACCGCGATGGATTTCCTCGCCGCGTTCGGCGCAACGCCGACGAAAACGCGCGTCTGCGTCGACCGCAACCGCGTCACCGGCGGCGGCGTCACCGCGGGCATCGATTTCGCGCTGACGCTGGTGTCGCTGCTGGTCGACCGCCGCACCGCGGAGGCGATCCAGCTGCGGCTCGAATACAATCCGGCGCCGCCGTTCAACTCCGGCTCGCCCGACACCGCGCCGCCGGAAATCCTCGCCTTGATGAAAGACAGGATCGCGGCGTCGCAAATCCGCCGCGGCGAAATGATCGCCCGCGCCGGCGCGAGGCTCGCCGCGCAAGCATGAGATACCGGGTTCGCGCTACTGCGCGCCCCGGAATGACGATGACGGAAGCTTAGTTGCCCGGCGTCCAGGGCTGGTAATCGCCGGTGGCCTTGGGACGGCGGCCGCTGGCCAGCGTCGAGCCGGAGGGCCGGTAGGCCGCGGGCGTCCCCGTCAGGTTGGGGACATGCGGCTTTTCCCATTCGCGGGGGCTGTAGCTCTCTTCGGTCGGCGCGACATCGACGGTGTGATGCAGCCAGCCGTGCCAGGATGGCGGCACCCTTGTGGCCTCGGCATAGCCGTTATAGACCACCCAGCGGCGCTGGAAGCCGAGCGTGGGATCGATCGCGCCGCCCCTGGTGCGGTAATACAGATTGCCCTGCTCGTCCTTGCCGACCAGTTCGCCGAACCGCCAGGTCCACAATTGCGTGCCGAAGGTCTGGCCGTTCCACCAGGTGAAGAGCTTCAGAAAGAACAGTTTCATGCGCGAGGCCGGTTCGAGAACGCTTGGCCCCTGATGCCATCGGCGGGCCGGATTGTCCAGTTCAAGTCGGCGCGCGCGGGCCGGTTGGACCGCGGCCACGCGACCAACACCCTTCTGTGACCCAGGGTCGCGCAATCGTTGCAATTCGTTCATTCCGCATACATTTCCCGCCTGACAGTCTGGGCCACGCACAATTGTGCCGGGCTCGGGAACGTCCGCCCTGTCCGAGGGTTTTAGACGCAGTCCCCTAAAATGGAGCCGATAATGACCAGTCTGAAGATATTGAGTGCAGCCGCTGTGATGGCCCTGGTGTTGCCCCTGGCAACGCCCACCGCTAGTTTCGCCCAGGGTAAGGGCGGCGGCGCTGCCATAGGTGGCGGCGGCATGGGGGGTGGCGGCGGTGGCGCTGCGATCGGCGGCGGCGGTGGATATCACGGCGGCGGTGCTGCGATCGGCGGCGGTGGCGGTTTTGCCGGCAGGGCTGGCGGCTTCGGCAAAGGGGGCGGTGTCGCTATCGGCGGCGGGCCGCGCTACAGCGGTGGCAGCAACTGGCAGGGCGGCAGCGTTTACGGCGGCCATCGCCGCCACTACCACCGCGGCTATGGCGGCTACGGCTTCGGTACCGGTCTCGTAATCGGCGGCGCGCTGGGATCCAGCTACGGCTATTATGGTGCTCCCGGCTACGGCTATTACGATGACGGCTATTACGACGAGCCGGTCGTCGCGGTTTCCCCCGGTGGCGATGACATCGAGTACTGCAGGCAGCGCTTTAAATCCTACGACGTGCGAAGCGGCACCTATCTCGGCTATGACGGCCTGCGGCACGCCTGCCCGTAACCAGGGCTGATACCGGTTGATAGGCTGATATCAAGGACGGCGCATCCCGGTGCGCCGTCCTTTTGCGTTCAGGAGCGCAGTGCCATCGTGACGCCGCCGAGCGTCACCACCAGAGCGGTGATCTCGCGCACGCCGAGCGGCTCGTGCAGCATCGCGCCGGCCGAGAGCACGCCGATCACGGGCACCAGCAACGTGCCGATCGAGGCGGTCGCCGCCGGCAACCGTTCCAGCGCAGCGAACCAGCAGACGTAACACAGGCAAAACTGGATCAGCGTCATATAGAGCATCGAGGCCCAGCCGATCCATGACAGCGCCGAAAGCTGCGGCTGTTCGACCACGAGGCCGATGATCGCGATCGGCAGGCAGCCGAGGCCGATCTGCCAGGCCGCCAGCGACAGTGGCGGCATGGCCAGCGGAAAGTGTTTTGTCAGCACGGTGCCGAGCGCGACGCAGATCGCGCCGGCCAGCACGCACAAATATCCCGGCAGCTTGACAAAACTGGCCTCGATTTCATTGCCGCCGATCAGAACCGCGATGCCGGCGAGCGCCACCGCCAGCGAGATCGCGCGCAACAACGACAGCCGCTCGCCGAGGATCGGCCAGGCTAAAAGCGCCACCCACACCGGAATCGAAATGGCGAGCACCGCGGCCTCGCTGGCGGGGAGCCACAGCAGCGCCAGCCCCATGAAGGCGACCCAGCCGCCGATCGTCAGCAGCGACACCAGCAACAGCCGCGACCACATCGGCCGCGGCACGGCCAGATTCTGCCGCCGCGCCACCGCGAACAGCGCCAGCGCCACGGCGCCGACGATGCCGCACAGCCCGCGCGACGACAGCGGCGGCCACTCGCTCAACAGGTTCTTCATGATCGGGAAGTTGAGGCCCCAGCCGACCGAGGTGACGGCGAGGAACGTGAGACCCAGCGGCGAGATGGTTTTCGCCGCGCGGGTTTGCAAGCCGCTCATGACCGCGTCGCCAGCACGACGCCGGCCAGCGTGAACACCAGGGCCGCGATCTGGCCGAGGCCGAGCGGCTCGCCCAGCGCCAGCGCGGAGGCCGCGACGCCGATCACCGGCACCGCCATGGTGCCGATCGCCGCCACCGACGCCGGCAGCCGCGCCAGCGCCGCGAACCACGCCACATAGGCCACGCAGAACTGGATCACCGTCGAATAGAACAGCAGGATCCAGCCGAGGTTCGACAGCGCGGCGATGTCGGTGATCTCGACCAGCAGGCCGACAATGGCGACCGGCAGACAGCCGATCCCGATCTGCCAGGCGGCGGCCGACAGCGGCGGCAGATTGAGCGGCAGCTTCTTCGCCAGCACCGTGCCGACGGCAAAACCGACGGCACCGCTGAGCGCCATGATGATTCCCGGCAGCTTCTCCACGCTGGCGGCAAGCCCGTTGCCGCCCATGATCGAGGCCAGCCCCGCGAACGCCATGACCAGCGAAATCACCCGCAACAGGTTCGGCCGCTCGCCGAGCACCGGCCAGGCCAGCATCGAGGCCCAGATCGGCATCGTGTAGGCGATCAGCGCGGCCTCGCTGGCCGGCAGCCACAGCAGCGCCAGCCCCATCAGCGCCATCCACAAGGAGACATTGAGCGTCGCCGCCAGCACCAGCCGCGGCCACAGCGCGCGCGGCACGTGCAGGCTCTGGCGCGACAACAGCGCCAGCGCCGCCAGCAGCCCTGCCCCGATCACGCCGGTGACGCCGCGCATGGTCAGCGGCGGCAGCTCGTTCAACAGGTACTTTGTGACAGGCCAGTTGAAGCCCCAGCCCACCGAGGTGATGGCGAGGAACATCAGGCCCGCCGGCGTGATCGCTGCGCGCGCCGGCGTTGGTCGTGGGTCGGTCATGTCGTGGCTGCTGGGGTGAACTGCCGGCGGGAATCGGCGGCACCTTGCCGGTTAAGACCGCAACTGACCATCGGCCGGCGGACATGCCTGCCCTCCCGTCCGTAGCCCTACGTGAGTCTCCCCGGAGCAACCCCCAAACACCCCCGAGGGCACAAAATATAGTTGCCCTGTGAACAGCGGGGCGAACTGCAAATTGGCCGCTCGATAACAAATATTTTCGCTAGGGAATCTCTGAGGACTCACTGATACTTGGGCCAGATCAGAAGGGTCGGCTCCCGCTGGTTTTCCCCAATTTGCACCATATTTAGTGTTTGATTCAGGAACTCGTACTAATCCTTGACGGGCGCGATGGAGTCGGCCTAGTTTTGGATCGTTCGGCGCCGGGGGTTTTCAGTCCCGCCGGACGCTCCCTGACAGGGTTCCAGATCGACCATTCCGAGCGCCTGGGAAGGCACGGGTGACGGGTTTGCTTGCCCTGAAACCGGACCCTGATGGAGGGCTTTCGGAACGACAAAAACGGGCCAACAATGGCCAGTGGTTGGGGCGTTGAAAGAGAAACAGGCCGGGCCACCGGCTGAGCTGCGAACGCTGGGACACGGGGGCGACTGTGTTCAGGGGTTTGCTCGAGGAAATAACACCCGGCCGCGGTGCAACGCGATCCGGATACAGACAAAAAGACGGGGCACGACCATGCGAATCGAACGACGCAACACCACCCAGGGCCAATCGCCGTACACCGGCATCGATTTCAGATTGACGACGTCGGAGATCCGCAACCCCGACGGCTCGGTGGTGTTCCGCCTCGAAAACGTCGAGGTGCCGGAGTTCTGGTCGCAGGTCGCCTCCGACGTGCTGGCGCAGAAGTATTTCCGCAAGGCCGGCGTCGCCGCCCGCTTGAAGAAGGTCGAGGAAGAGACCGTGCCGTCCTGGCTATGGCGCTCGGTGCCCGACACCGTGGCGCTGGCGAGCCTGCCCGAAGCCGAGCGCTATGTCAGCGAACTCTCGGCCAAGCAGGTGTTCGACCGCCTCTCCGGCTGCTGGACCTATTGGGGCTGGAAGGGCGGCTATTTCACGAGCGAAGAAGACGCCCGCACTTTCAATGACGAGCTGCGCTTCATGCTCGCCAAGCAGATGGTCGCGCCGAATTCGCCACAGTGGTTCAACACCGGTCTGCACTGGGCCTATGGCGTCGACGGCCCCGGCCAGGGCCATTATTACGTCGATCCCTTCACCGGCAAATTGACAAAATCGAAATCGTCCTACGAGCATCCGCAGCCGCATGCCTGCTTCATCCAGGGCGTCAGCGACGACCTCGTCAACGAGGGCGGCATCATGGACCTGTGGGTGCGCGAGGCGCGCCTGTTCAAATACGGCTCCGGCACCGGCTCCAACTTCTCGAGGCTGCGCGGCGAAGGCGAGCGCCTGTCCGGCGGCGGCCGCTCCTCGGGCCTGATGAG
>NZ_JAUYAN010000215.1 GCF_030693485.1 Bradyrhizobium sp.
ATGCCCCGGATGGTTTCGCGAAGTAAATGGATCGACCCCAGACAATGACCGTCAACGTCGCTCTTCCACCATCACCGCGTGACTTGCGTCTCGACCTGTTCCGAGGGCTGGCAAATTGGGCCATCTTCTTTGGCCATATCCCCAACACGGCGCTCAACTGGCTGACGACAAGAAACTACGGCTTCAGCGATGGAGCGGATTTGTTCGTATTCATCTCCGGTTACACAGCGACGCTGGTGTACGGAAGAATGATGTTCGATCGCGGATTCAGTATCGGCGCGACGCGGCTGTTCAGGCGGGTGTGGCAACTCTACGTCGCGCACGTATTGCTCTTTGTCTTCTACATGACTTCCGTCCATTACCTGGCCCACAAGTTCGACATCCCCCATCTCATGGATGAGTTCAATGTTGCGCGCCTGATGGACTACCCGGTGGAAACGATGACGCACGGATTGCTGCTGAAATTGAAACCGCTGAACCTGGATGTGCTCCCCCTCTACATCGTCCTGATGGGCATCTTTCCGCCCGTTCTGTGGTTGATGCTGAGATACAAGAATTCGGTGATGCTGGGGTCCGCGCTGCTCTATTTTGCGGCTCGCCATTACGGATGGAATTGTCCTTCGTACCCGGCCGGCGTCTGGTACTTCAACCCCTTCACCTGGCAGTTGCTCTTCGTGCTCGGCGCCTGGCTGGTACTGGGTGGCGCGACCAGGTTCGCCTTCCTGGTTCAGTCCCGCCTCGTATTTGCCTTGAGCATAGTCTATCTGCTCTTTGCTCTCGTGATGACGCTGGCGGCCGAGATCACCCTGCTTCAGAGCATCATTCCGAAAGATCTATTCGAGGCGTTCAATCCAAACGACAAGACCAATCTTGCTCTCTATCGGGTGCTGCACCTGGCCTGTCTCGTTCTATTGGTTGTTCGACTGATTCCAGTCGATTGGCCGGGACTCCGCCAGCCGATCTTCAGACCGCTCGTCAAATGCGGTCAGCAGTCGCTCGAGGTATTCTGCGTCGGCGTTTTCCTTTCGTTCATTGCGCACGTTGTTCTGGAAACGCTCCCTTCCGGATTTATTTCTCAGGTGCTGGTCGGGACTTCCGGTCTCGCGATCATGACGGGAGTGGCCTACTACCGTTCATGGTCGAAGCGTGTCGACAAGCCCATTACCGCTAGCTGAATTTACGAAGGCGGGTTAGCCCGACGCCAGTTGGCAAGACAGCAAGAGGTCAATGAGGTTCGGCGGAACGATTCGTCTCTGGCTTGTGGCCATGTCGATGGTGGTGTCCGAAAAAGTGCATCAATGGACATGCCAGAAGAAGCAAATAGGGTGTCGCCGCAAGGGCGTGGCCCGTGTGCGTCGCCAACAGGTAAATGCCGAGCGCTGCCGCAACAACAGTTACAGCCAGCCCAAGCTTCGAGCCGAGAAGACAGCTGAATACATTCATGATCACTCCTGCCGTGTATTATCATGGGAGGATGCTTGATTGACAGTATACCAATCGGCGCTAGGGGAACGTTGAGAGAGATCAAGCGACCGGGAATTCTGATGACGATGCGATGCCGAAGCTCAGTTTGATCTAGCTCAAGCGAGGGCAACGGATTCGGAGGCTGACTATGGCATCGTTGTCATTCAGGTCCGGTCAAATGATCTCCCGTCGGAGCGTCTTGTGGGGAGCGACGGCAGCAGGCGCCGCGCTTCTCATGCCGTCCAGGTCAAGCCTTGCTGCCGCGGGCCGCTTTGCCAACCCGCTCAGGATTCCGCCGTTGCTCGAGGGGGTGCCCGGAACCGGCGGGAAGGTCTACGACCTGAATGTGACTTCCGGCAAGTCCGAGTTCCTTTCGGGGGTCTCGACCCCGACACTCGGAATCAACGGTGCCTATCTCGGCCCGACGATACGTTGTCGCACAAACGACCGTGTCACGATGCGCGTCAGGAACAGCCTGACCGAACCGACCACATTGCACTGGCATGGCCTGCATCTGCCGGCGGCGAGCGACGGGGGTCCGCATCAGGTGGTCCAACCCGGCACCGTCTGGGAGACCTCGTTCGCCATCAAGCAAGCGGCATCTTTGTGCTGGTACCATTCGCACCTGATGGAGCAGACCGGCGAACAGGTGCTGCGCGGTCTTGCCGGCCTGTTCCTGATCGAGGACGAGCAGAGCCAATCGCCTGGACTGCCTTCGGACTATGGCGTCGACGACATACCGCTCGTCATCCAGGATCGCCGGTTCAAGGCCGACGGCAGTTTCGACTATGACCTGACGATGCATGACGTCATGATGGGCTACAAGGGCAACGTCGTTCTGGTGAACGGAACAGCCAGCCCGCACGTGGTTTTGCGCCGGCAACGCACGCGCCTGCGCATCCTTAATGGATCGAACTCCCGCATCTACACGCTCGGGCGCGATGATGGCGCGGACCTTGTCGTGATAGGCTCGGACGGGGGTTTGCTGGAGCAGCCGGAGCGACTGCGTCGGGTCCGGCTCGGACCGGGCGAGCGGGTCGAGATCCTGCTGGACATGCAGCGCGATCAATCAATTCGACTGATGAGTTATCCCGACCGCGTCGCGGCCGGCGGCAGGGGCCCGGGCATGATGATGGGCGGCATGGCCGGCAACATCGAGACGTTCCCGGTGATCGAGTTGCGCGCGGAAAAGCTGGAGACCTCGGATCTGGCTCTCCCCGAGCGGCTCATCCAGGTTCCGGGCTGGACCGCGGCGCAAGCGGCGCGCACCCGCATCTTCCTGCTGGACATGCCGATGATGGGCATGGGGGGAATGATGGGCGGCGCCGGAATGGGGGGCGCGATGGGAATCAATGGCCGCTCCATGGACATGGACCGCATCGACGAGCGGGTTTCGCTGGGCAGCATTGAAATCTGGCGGATCAGGAACACGACGCCGCTGGCGCATCCATTTCATATTCACGGCGTCCAGTTTCGCACCCTCGATCGCGATGGCCGGCCGCCACTGCCGCACGAGCGGGGCCTCAAGGACACCGTGATGGTGGATCCTGACTCGACGGTCCGGATCATCACCGAATTCTCCGACTTCGCCGATCCCAAGCGTCCCTACATGTATCACTGCCACATCCTGGAGCATGAGGATGCCGGGATGATGGGCCAGTTCGTGGTGGAGTGAGGGGTCGATCCGAATGAGCGTCGTCAAGGTTTCCTATTTCTCGGATGTATTATGCATCTGGGCCTATATCGCGCAGGCGCGCATCGACGCGATCAAGGATACGTTCGGCGAGGCGGTGCTACTGGATCAGCGGTTCTGTTCGGTCTTCGGCAACACACTGTTTAAAATTCCCACGACGTGGCGGGACAAGGGCGAGTATGCCGGCTTCAACGCCCATCTGCGCAGCGTGGCGCAGCAGTTTCCGCATGTCGGGCTTCATCCGGACATCTGGCTGACCACGCGACCGCCGACCTCGACCAGCGCGCATCTGTTCATGACGGCCGTCCGGCAATGGCAGCACGATCGGCAGCGTGAAGGCCGTGGCGAACCGGCGTCGCCGATCTTCGACGAGGTGCTATGGGCCTTCCGTTGTGCATTTTTCCGGGACTGTCGCGACATTGCGCGCCGGGATGTTCAATGCGAGCTGGCGGAGGCACTGGGCGTCGATATCGCCGCGATCGAACGACGCATCCACGACGGCACGGCCCATGCGAGACTGGCGTCCGACTATCAGGAGGCCGACAAGATGCGTATCGAGGGCAGCCCGAGCTTCGTCCTGAACGAGGGGCGGCAGAAGCTCTACGGCAATGTCGGCTTCCGGATCATCGAAGCCAACATCCAGGAACTGTTGCGGGCGCCGCCCGGCGATCAGGCCAGCTGGTGCTGAACGCTGGACAGGCGGCGCCCTACGCCACCAGCTCCAGCCGACGCGGCCGGGCGCGGCGTTCCGGCACATATTCGACGACCAGATAGTGCTCCGACACCGTGACGCGCTCGACCAGCGCCGCATCGGCGGCAACCGGCGTCACTCCGGCAGTCACAACCGGAAGCGGCGCTTCCTGGTCAGCCTCTTCAGGAACAAGCGGCGGCGATTCGATCTGTTCTGGAAAGATGCCGAATTCGCCCGCTACCTCCGGGAGCGGCTTCTGCTTGTCGGCCCAGTGCAGGGCGGTGTAGTCGAAGCCGTGCACGATGGTGGGTTTGACGACTTCGAAATAGGGCGAGATGTCGAAGTCGCGCGGCATGTACAGCGATGAATCGCGGATGTGCAGGATCTCGCGCCGGGCCTGTCTGGAGCCGGCGCGCGTGATCTTGGGCAGGATCGGATAGCGCACGGCGTCGAACGCCTGCGCGATCAGCGCCGAGCAGATGATCTTGGTGGGATCGCCGGAACCGAACGCGATCATCCGGCGCCGCCAGCGTTGCGGGATCGGCAGCGGAATCAGGAAGCGCATCAGATCGAGGATGTTCTTGGTGTCGTAGCCGAAGCCGATCCGGTTGATGGCGTAGCGGCACACCGTGGTGCGGTCTTCGTAACTGAGGCCGACCGGGCGGCACAGCCTGGTGTGGTAGGGAAAATATTTCGACAGCGGCGCTGAGGTCACGCCTTCGCCGATATTGGCTTCGATCAGGACGTGCGGCTCGCCATCGTCCTCGGTGGCGCCGTCGATCGGGCCGACAAACAGCGCGGCATGCGACCAGGTCGATTGCGTCAGGTATTTGATGATGCCGGAAACCCGGTTGTTGCCCTCGACCAGCAGGACGTCGCCGGGCTCCATGATGCCGCGCAGATGTTCGGGATCGCTCGGCGTGAACGGCTCATAGCCCGGCACCTCCTTCTGAAGGTACCCTGCGATCCAAAGGCCTACGGTATCGAGCACGAAACCCATGTTAATTCCCCCCGACGGCCTTTCTGACCATTTCTTTGTGTGCCCCAATCATGGTCGCAAGCCGTTGCAATTTAGTTCATGAACGGGAGCGATCAATCATGATTGATTCACCACGATGGTTGCCGCGCGCGCGCGGATGCGGCAAGTTCGCCGGATGTTCTCTCCTTTCTAAAAGTTCCGGAAACCATGACATGACAATGACGCGCCGGGACTTGTTATCGGCCGCCGCGGCGTTCGCGGCGGCGCCGGCCTTCGGAGCCCGCGCATGGGCCGCGCCGCTGCCGCGCGACGCCGACATCATCGTGATCGGCGCCGGGGCCGCTGGCATATCCGCGGCGCGGCGGGTCATGGCGGCGAACCGCAGGGTCATCGTGGTGGAAGCCTCCGGCCAGATCGGCGGCCGCTGCCTCACCGACACCGCGACATTCGGCGTGCCGTTCGATCGCGGCGCCCGGTGGATGTTCAATCCCGAGTCCAACCCGCTGATCAAGCTGGCGCGCGCCGCGGGGCTCGACGTGGCTGCCGCGCCGATCGGCCAGAAAATCCGTATCGGCCGCCGCAATGCGCGGGCCGGGGAAACCGAGGAGTTTCTCGCCGCCATGGTGCGCACCAACCGCGCCATCGACGAGGCCTCCCGCGGCAAGGCCGACGTCGCGTGCGCGTCGGCGCTGCCGAAGGACCTCGGCGTCTGGGCGGGGGCAGCGGAGTTCGCGCTCGGCGCCAGTTTCGCGGGCAAGGATCTGAAGGACCTCTCCGCGATCGACAAGGCGCGCGCGCAGGACCGCAATGCCGCGCTGGTCTGCCGGCAGGGCATGGGCGCGATGATCGCAAAGTTGGGCGAGCAGGTCCCGCTGGCGCTGTCGACGCCGGCAAGCCGCGTCAGCTGGAGCAACCGCGATGTCACGGTGGAAACGCCGTCCGGCAAGATCGTCGCGCGCGCCGCCATCGTCACGGTGTCGAGCAACGTGCTGGCCGCAGGCAACATCAGGTTCACGCCCGACGTTCCGAAACGTCAGCTCGATGCCGCGGCAAGACTGAGCCTCGGCAGTCTCGATCGCATCGTGTTGCAGCTCCAGGGTAACCCGCTCGGGCTGGCGCGCGACGAGACCATCATCGAGCAGAGCGATTCGACGCGGACGGCGCTGCTGTTCGCCAACATGGCGGGATCGTCGTTGTGCTCGATCGATGTCGGCGGCTCGTTTGGCCGCGATCTCTCTGCGCAGGGCGAAGCGGCCATGGTGGCCTTCGCCAGGGAGTGGCTCACCAGACTGTTCGGCAGCGAGGTCGCCGCCGCCGTGAAGAAATCGAGCGCAACGCGCTGGAACGCCGCGCCCTTCACGCTGGGCGCGATGTCATCGGCAGCCCCGGGCGGGCAGGGATCGCGAAAGATACTGACCGAGCCGTTCGGCTGCATGTTCCTGGCCGGCGAGGCGACCCACGAAACCCTGTGGGGCACCGTCGACG
The DNA here is from genome assembly GCF_030693485.1 of Bradyrhizobium sp. Classification (GTDB taxonomy): domain Bacteria; phylum Pseudomonadota; class Alphaproteobacteria; order Rhizobiales; family Xanthobacteraceae; genus Bradyrhizobium. Next base: position 6,313 of record NZ_JAUYAN010000215.1, read on the forward strand.
GCGCCTGGGAAAGCGGCGAGCGCGCGGCGGAAGCGGCGTTGCGCCGGATCGGCGCGCTGAAGGATGAGCCGGCGGCGCCGGCACAGAAGCAGCGGCAGCCGCGGCGGCGCACGGCGCCTGCCCGATTGCCGCCCGAGGTGCCGATCAATTGAAGCCATCAAGACCCAGGGCGCTGATCTCGTGGTCGAGTGGCAAGGACAGCGCGTTCGCGCTGCATGAAATCAGGCGGTCGGGCGAATTCGACGTGGTCGGCGCCCTGACCACGGTGACCGAGACGTTCGAGCGGGTGTCGATCCACGGCGTGCGCCGGGAAATCGTGCTCGCACAACTCGCCGCCGCCGGACTGCCGCCGCGCATCGTGCCGATCCCATACCCTTGCCCGAACGAGACTTACGAAGCGCGGATGGGCGAGGCCGTCGCGCAAGCGGTGCGGGACGGCATCACCCACATCATCTTCGGCGATCTCTACCTCGCCGATATCAGAGCCTATCGCGAACAGAAGCTCGCGGGCACCGGGCTTGCGCCGGTGTTTCCCTTGTGGGAACGGCCGACCCTGCCGCTGGCGCATACGATGATCGCAAGCGGGCTCGAGGCCCATATCGCCACCGTCGATCTGAAACACCTGCCGGCGGAATTCGCGGGACGCAAGTTTGACCTGTCCCTGCTGGCCGATCTGCCTGTGGGCGTCGATCCCTGCGGCGAGAACGGCGAGTTTCATACTTGCGTGGTGGCGGGGCCGATTTTCTCGCGTCGGTTACCTGTGATGACGGGTGAACGCGTCGAACGCGATGGCTATGCGTATTGCGATCTGGTGATGGCGCATTAATCCATCTGTTACCGCAGGCCTCTTCACCTCCCTCGCAAGCGGGAGAGGGGGAAGATTCACCGCAACAGCCCATCCAGTGCCGGCAGCCCAATCACCACCGCCGCCGCAATCAACGCGTAGCAGATGGCGCGGAACAGGGTCTCGCTGGCGCGGCCGAACAGCTGGGCGCCAATCAGGACGCCGACGGCATAGACCGGACCGACCAGCAGCGAGAACCGGATGGCGTCCGACGTGATCAACCCGGTCAGCGAATAGCTTACCGCCGAGAAGAAGTCGGAAGCGGCGAAGAACAGCAGGATGTTGGCGCGCGCGATCACCGATGCGACCGGACGTCCGAGCCAGTAGCCGACGATCGGCGGTCCGCCGGTTTGCGCCAGCCCGCTGCAGAAACCCGACAGTCCACCGATGCCGATCGAAACCGCCGCATGGTCCTTGCCGCGATAGCGCCAGCCGGACAGCAGCAGCACCAGCAGCGCGAACACGAAGCCGGAGATGATCCAGCGCGTCGTCACCGGGTCGAGCCGGCTCAGGAAGTAAGTCCCGATCGGCACGCCGATCAGGGCGCCGAACACCATGACGGAAGTGGCCTTGCGGTCGGCCTGCTTCCACGCATTCGGAATCAGCGGCAATGCCGCGATGAAATCGATGATGAGCAGAACGGCGGCGACCAGTTGCGGCGCCGCCATGCTGCTGGCCAGCGGCATGAAGATCAGCGCGGAGCCGAAGCCGGAAAATCCGCGCGCCGCGCCGGACACGAAGGCGATCGCGCAAATGGCGATCGCGGCGTTGAGGCTGACGTCCGAGGGGATGAGGCCAACAAGGCTCATCCGCGTAGAACGCCGCCGGTCTTCTTCGTCACCTCGGCCACGATCCTGGCGGCGACCGCCTCGATTTCCTGATCGGTCAGGGTTTTATCGCGCGGCTGGATCGTCACCGCGATCGCGATCGACTTCTTGCCGTCGTCGATACCCTTGCCCTCGTAGACATCGAACAAGGTGACATCCGTGATCAGCTTCTTGTCGACACCCTGCGCCGCACGCACGATGTCGCCCGATCTGACGCCGCGGTCGACGATGAAGGCAAAGTCGCGCGATACCGGCTGGAACGCCGAGAGTTCGATCACCGCCTTGGCGCGGGTCGCCTTCACCTTGGCCGCCGCGATGCGATCGAGGATCACCTCGAACGCGATGACAGGGCCGTCGGCGCCAAGCTGCTCCAGCACACGCGGATGCAGTTCCCCGAAATAGCCCAGCACGTTCTGCGGGCCGATCTGGATGGTCCCGGAACGTCCCGGATGCAGCCAGCCGGCGCCGCCGGGGACCACCTGCAGCGCCTGCATCGGTGCGCCGGCCGCGGCCAGCACCGCGAACGCGTCCGCCTTGGCGTCGAGCGCATCCGCTGCCGTCGCGCCGGACCAGTGCCGTCCCATGCCCTTCGACGACGCAAAGCCATGGCGAACGCCTGAAGCGGCGACCAGTTGATCTTCCGGCTTGTCGCCCTTGAACACCTGGCCGACTTCGAACATTGCCACGTCCGCAAGGCCGCGGTTGGCATTGGCCTGAACGGCCGCGACCAAACCCGGCAGCAGGCTCGGCCGCATGTCGGACAGGTCGGAGGCGATCGGATTGGCCAGCGCGAGTTCGGGCTGCCCGCCGCCGAACAATTCGGCCGCGGGTTTTGCGATGAACGACCAGGTCACTGCCTCGATCATGCCGCGCGCGGCCAGCGCGCGCTTGGCGCGGCGGGTGCGCAACTGGATCGGGCTGAGGATCGGCTTGCGCGGCGCATCGCCGCGGTCGAACGGCGTCATAGGCACCTGGTCGACGCCGACGATGCGGACGATTTCCTCGACGATGTCGGACTTGCCGTGCACGTCGGAGCGCCATGACGGCACCGCGATCTTCACCACCGCGCCGCTGCCGGCCACCATGAAGCCGAGATGGCCGAGAATGCGTCGCACCTCTCCGAGCGGAATTTCGATCCCCGCCAGTCGCTTGATCTCGCTGAGCGGAAAATCGATGATCTTGTCTTCGCCCCAGGTCTTGCCGACCACGACGTTTTCCGACGGCGCGCCGCCGCACAGCTCCATCACCAGCCTGGTGGCCATCTCCAGCCCCGGCACCATGAAGGCGGGATCGACGCCGCGCTCGAAGCGATAGCGCGCGTCGGAATTGATGCCGAGCTTGCGGCCGGTCTGGGCGATGTTGATTTCGTTCCACAGCGCCGATTCGATCAGCACGTCTGACGTGTTCTCGTCGCAGCCGGAAGCTTCGCCACCCATGATACCGGCCAGCGATTCGACGCCGTGCTCGTCCGCGATGACGCAGATGCCGCTGTCGAGCCCGTAGATGCGGCCGTCGAGCGCCAGCAGCGTTTCGCCGTCGCGGGCGCGGCGGACCACCAGATTGCCCTTTACCTTTGCCGCATCGAACACATGCAAGGGACGGGAGCGGTCGTAGGTCATGAAGTTGGTGATGTCGACCAACGCATTGATCGGCCGCAACCCGATCGAGGTCAGGCGCTGCTGCAGCCATTCCGGCGACGGGCCGTTCTTGACGCCGCGCACCAGCCGCAAGGCAAAGCCCGGGCACAGCGCGGCGTCTTCGACGGTGACCTTCACCGGGCACGGGAATTCGCCCTTGATGGGCTTGATGCCGGGATCCCTGAACTTGCCCATGTCGGCGGCGGAGAGATCGCGCGCGATGCCATGCACGCCGGTGCAGTCCTGCCGGTTCGGCGTTAGATTGATCTCCAGCACGGGATCGCCGATCCCGGCCCATTGCGCATAAGCCGCACCGATGGGCGCGTCGGCCGGCAATTCCATGATGCCGTCATGATCCTCGGAGATCTGCAGCTCGGCGGCCGAGCACAGCATGCCGCGGCTCTCGACGCCCCTGATCGTGCCGATGCCGAGCGTGATGTTCTTGCCGGGAATAAAGGTGCCGGGCGCGGAGAACACGCTGACGAGACCGGCCCGCGCATTCGGCGCGCCGCACACCACCTGCACCGGTGCGGTACCGTCGCCCGTATCGACCATGCACACCCTCAAGCGGTCGGCGTTGGGATGCTGCTCGGCCGAAATCACCCGCGCGATGGTGAACGGCGCCAGCGCCTTCGCCTTGTCGTCGATGCTCTCGATCTCGAGCCCGATCATGGTGAGCTTGTCGGCAAGCTTTTCCAGCGGCTCGTCGGTGTCGAGATATTCCTTCAGCCAGGATAGGGAGAACTTCATGATGACTGCTTCTTTTGTCCCCTCTCCCGCTTGCGGGGGAGGGTTAGGGTGGGGGCTCGCGCAGCAACGGCAGCGGCAATCGTTTCGAGGACGCCGGCGCGATTGGTCATCACGTCGTGATTGCTGAAGCGGAGCACCTGAAAGCCCTTTGCCTCAATCACAGCCGACCGGGCGGCGTCTGCCTGCTCGCCTCGGTCCGAGAAATGCTGGCCGCCGTCGAGTTCGATCACCAGTTTGGCGGCATGACACATGACGTCGGTGATGTACTTGTCGATCGGCACCTGACGACGGAAGCCGGCGCCGTTGAGCCGATGATCCCGCAATTCCGACCAGAGGATGCGTTCGGCGTCGGTGGAATTTCGTCGGAGCGCGCGGGCGTTTGAACGCAGTCTGGGAGGAACCTTCCATGCTGGATCTTTTTCGTCAGCCATGCAGACCTCCGATGCCGAGAGACCGCCACCCTGACCCTCCCCCGCAAGCGGGAGAGGGAGTCTGATCTGTCGCGCGGATGGAATGTTCGTACCCCCGCCTCCAGCTGGCGATGCTATTCGAGAAATGGGACGCGCCCCAAGCGACTTCCATTCCCTCTCCCGCTTGCGGGGGAGGGTCAGGGTGGAGGTTCGCTCGGCAACGGCAGTCGCGATGAGACTCACGCGCTCAATCCTCCGGCCAGCGTCGGGACGTCGAGCGGCTTGAAGCCGTAATGGCTGAGCCAGCGTGTGTCGCTGTCGAACAGCTGCCTTAGATCGGACATGCCGTATTTCAGCATCGCGATGCGGTCGATGCCCATGCCCCAGGCGAAGCCCTGGTAGATGTCGGGATCGATGCCGCAGGCGCGCAGCACGTTCGGGTGCACCATGCCGCAGCCCAGAATTTCGAGCCAGTCCTCGCCCTCGCCGAAGCGGATCTCGCCCTTGTCGCGGCGGCACTGGATATCGACTTCCAGCGACGGCTCGGTGAAGGGAAAGAACGATGGCCGGAACCGCATGTTGATGTGGTCGACCTCGAAGAATGCCTTGCAGAATTCGTGCAGGATCCATTTGAGGTGGCCGAGATGCGAGCCCTTGTCGATCACGAGGCCCTCGACCTGGTGAAACTGCGGCGTGTGGGTGGCGTCGGAATCGATCCGGTAGGTGCGGCCCGGACAGACGATGCGGATCGGCGGTTTCTGGGTCAGCATGGTGCGCACCTGCACCGGCGAGGTGTGGGTACGCAGCAGCATGCGCGAGCTGTCTTCTTTCGGGTTGAAGAAGAAAGTGTCGTGCATCTCGCGGGCCGGATGGCCCTCGGGGAAATTCAGTTTGGTGAAGTTGTAATCGTCGGTCTCGATATCGGGACCCTCGGCGATGGCGAATCCCATGTCGGCGAAGATCGTGGTGAGCTCGTCCATCACCTGGCTGAGCGGATGTATGCGGCCCTGCTCGGCGGCGGTCTCGCGCAGCGGCAGCGTGACGTCGATGGTCTCGGAGGCCAGCCGCGCGTCGAGTGCTGCGGATTTCAGGATGTCGCGACGCGCGGTCAGCGCCTGCGTCACGGTATTCTTGGCGAGATTGATCGCCGCACCCTGCGTCTTGCGTTCGTCCGGCGACATCTTGCCGAGCGTCGAGAGCAGCGCGGAGATCGAGCCCTTCTTGCCGAGCGCCGCGACGCGCACGGCTTCGAGCGCGGCTTCGTCGCCGGCGGCGGCGATCTCGGAGAGGATTTGGGATTCGAGGGTCGTGAGGTCGGTCATGGCAACAGCCCCGTGCTCCCACCTCCCCCTGGAGGGGGGAGGTCGGTTCGCGAAGCGAACCGGGTGGGGGTGAATGATGCGAGGGGCGCGCGCAAAGTCTGGCAGGAGCACCCCACCCCGACGCTTCCGCGCGACGCTTGCGCGTCGCCGGAACCGTCGACCCTCCCCCTCCAGGGGAGGGTAAGCAAGTTAAAGGCTTACGCCGCCAGCGCGGCCTTGGCCTTTTCGGCAATCGCCTGGAACGCCGCCGGCTCGTGGATCGCGAGATCCGACAGCACCTTGCGGTCGACCGTGATGCCCGACTTGGCGAGACCGTTGATGAACACGCTGTAGGTCATGCCGAGCGGACGCACCGCGGCATTGAGGCGCTGGATCCACAGCGCGCGGAAGGTGCGCTTCTTGCGCTTGCGGTCGCGGAACGCATATTGCGCGGCCTTCTCGACCGCGGCCTTGGCGGTGCGGATGGTGTTCTTGCGGCGGCCGCGAAAACCCTTGGCGAGCTTGTAGACTTTCTTGTGCTTGGCGTGAGAGGTCACACCGCGTTTGACGCGAGACATGACGGGTCTCCTTTATGGAAATGGGTGACGGAACGCCGCGCGGGGCGCGGCTCGGCTGTGATGGACGGCGGGAACGGCCTGAGTGATCAGGCGTTCGGCAAGAAATACTTCTTGATGTTGTCGCCGTCGGTCTTGAACAGCACGCGGGTGCCGCGGAGCTGACGAATCTGCTTCTTCGTCCGCTTGATCATGCCGTGGCGCTTGCCGCGCTGGGCGGCCATCACTTTGCCGGTGGCAGTCACCTTGAAGCGCTTTTTAGCGCCTGACTTGGTCTTCAGCTTGGGCATTTGGCTCTCCTGTGGCCGAACGAAAGACGCGCCCAGAGGGGCGCTTTCGCGGCTAAAATGCTCGTTAGAGCGTTGAAAGTGCTTGGTTATTTCTGAAATGAAATAGCCCGCACGGACATCGACACGGCAGCCCTTGATCAGCCGGGCGATGAAGGTTGCGCTTATGGCAGAGCCAAGCGAGATTGGCAACGATGAACCGAGGAACCGGGACCTTCGACTTATCATGGCCATACCATCAGTTTCACGCCAAACAGGACGCAAATGTCTATTTCAGCCCGCCCGAACGCATTTTTTCGCGATTTCAAAGTTTCGCACGCCCTCCGATGGATGCTGGCCGCTGCAGCGCTCGCCGTTGTTGCGGCACCAGATACCGCCGAAGCGAGGGCGGCCAGTCCGGGAGCCTTTGACGGCACCTGGAACGTGACGTTCACGCCCCGGGCCGGCAACTGTCACGCCACCAATACCGTACCGTTCAACGTGTCGGGCAGGCACGTTTCATCAGCCGGCGGCGGCAAGGTCACCGGCGGCATCACTCCGAAGGGCAACGTCACCGTCAGGATTACCGTCGGCGCCTCATGGGCGGACGGCCGCGGCCGGCTCGCCGGCAATTCGGGCAGCGGCCACTGGAGCGGGTTCATTACCGGCGACCAGTGCAGCGGGGTCTGGCAGGCGATCCGGAGCTAGTCTTCGCCGGTTCCGCTGGCCCTTGACGGGTCGGCGAACGACGCAACGTCAAATCAAGGGGCATCGATGCTGGGGGTAGGCATTCTCGGCGCGGGTTTCTTCGGCGCCTATCACGCGCGCGCGGTGGCCTCGGTTCCCGACACCAAGGTCGTTGCGGTGTGTGCGGACGAGATGGCGCTGGCCGAAGCTTTCGCACAGGACCATGGCGGCAGGCCCTATAGCGATCATCGCGCGATGCTGGACGACAAATCCGTCGATGCGGTGGCGATCACGGCGCCGCATCATTTGCATTGCCGACTGGCGCTGGACGCCCTGCAGGCCGGCAAGCATGTGCTGCTGGAAAAGCCGATGGCGCTGTCATCATCCGAATGCAGCCGGATCATCGCCGCCGCCGCAACCAGCCGACGCAAGCTGATGGTCGGACAGATCATGCACTTCGTCTGGCCCTGCCTCGTGGCGCGCGAGATCCTGGTTCGCGGTGAACTCGGCAGACCCGTCACGGGATCGAGCGCGCTGCTGAAGACCTGGATGGAATCCAACCGCCGCGGCTGGCATCTCGATCCCGCGACTGGCGGCGGCATGCTGATGACGGCCGGCATCCACGCGCTGGACCAGTTGGTATGGCTGATGGACGGCCGGGTCGGCTCGATTTCAGCCGCCATCAGCAGCTCGTTCCACGATCAAAAAGCCGATGACAGCGCCATGATGCTGTTGCGCTTTACCGATGGCCGCTACGGGCAGGTTGCCAGCGTCGGTTTCCGGGACGGCGGCGGCCGGTTCGACATCGATCTCGTCTGTGAGAACGGAACGCTCAGGGTGGATCCCGAACGCGGCGTTGCCATCGGGCGCGGCGGTCAATGGACCGACGTCCCGAACTCGCGCGATCCGCAATGGATGCAGAACGCCGTGATCAGGGAATGGCAGGCGATGGCCGAGGCGATTGCTCAGGACACGGACGTGCCGGTCACCGGTGAGTATGGCCGGCACATCATCGCTTGCATCGAAGCCGCCATGATGTCGGCGCGTGAAGGCAGGGATGTGAAGGTCTTGGCGTGACGCTCGGGTGCGATCTGCCGCAGCGGGCAACTGGTTATCGTCGAGGAGTTTTCTCAAAGCATGTCGTCCCGGCGAACGCCGGGACCCATAGCCACCGCTATTTGTTGTAATTGAAGGTCTTGGCCACCGTGCCCAACTGATAGGGCACGGTGTATGGGTCCCGGCGTTCGCCGGGACGACAAGTGAGTATCAGCGCGGCGCCAGAACCATCACGACCTGACGGCCCTCGAAACGCGCATCCTGCTCGACCTTGGCGTATTCTGCGACGTCGGCCTTGACCTTGTCCAGCAGCCTGGTGCCGATTTCCTGATGCGCCATTTCGCGGCCGCGGTAGCGCAGGGTGATCTTGACCTTGTCGCCTTCCTCGAAGAACCGCTGCATCGCCCGCATCTTCACGTCGTAATCGTGATCGTCGATCATCGGGCGAAGCTTGATCTCCTTGATCTCGACGATCTTCTGCTTCTTGCGGGCCTCGGCGGCCTTCTTCTGCGCGGAATATTTGAACTTCCCGTAATCCATGATCTTGCAAACGGGAGGATTGGTGTTCGGCGAAATCTCGACGAGGTCCATGCCGGCTTCGAGCGCCATCTTCACGGCGGTGACGGTTTCGACGGTGCCGTGATTCAGGCCGGTCTGGTCGATCAGCTGAACCTGTGCGTTGCGGATTTCATCATTGGTGCGCGGCCCGTCTTTGGTGGCGGCGGGCGGGGCTCTGTTGGGACGGCGAATGGTTGGCTCTCCAAGGTTGTGAACGAAGGCGATAGTTTGAAGGAATATGGCCCGGCGGGCAAGCGAACTCGCATCGGCAATGGCAAAAAACCATCGAATGCGAGGCAATTGGTCGCGATGCTGAGATAAAGCCCGCCGGTCTGTTACGCAAGCGCCGCGAGCGTCCATCGGCCCCGTTTGACGTCCATTGTTGACGGATTCGACAGGCTCACTCAAACAGCTCTCAACGAGGTTACAATTCCATGACCAATTCGACGGCATCCGATCAGGAACCCGATTTCATCGAGGTCGGCGAGGCCGCCGGCCGGCGCCGAATCGCGGTGCGGGCCCGGCAGGGTGCCGCCCCCGGGCTGATCTGGCTCGGCGGCTTCAAATCGGACATGAAGGGCACCAAGGCGCTGGCGCTGGACGCCTGGGCCGCCGAACAGGGCCGCGCCTGTGTCCGGTTCGATTATTCCGGTCACGGCGAGTCCGGCGGCACCTTCGTCGACGGCACCATCGGGCGCTGGCTGGAAGAAAGCGTCGCCGTGTTCGAGCGATTCTGCCGCGGCCCACAAATCGCGATCGGCTCCTCGATGGGCGGCTGGATGGCGCTGCTGCTGGCGCGCGAACTGGCGAAACGGCCGGAAAACCGCGCCTCGCTGGCCGGGCTGGTGCTGATCGCGCCGGCGCCCGACTTCACCGAGCAATTGATGTGGAACGGGTTTCCGCCCGCGGTGAAACAGGAGATCGAGAGCAAGGGCGTCTGGCTGCGGCCGTCGGAATATGGCGAGCCCTATCCGATCACCCGCGAGCTGATCGAGGAAGGCCGCAACCATCTGCTGCTCGGCAGTGCCATCGACCTCGGCTGCCCGGTTCGCATCCTGCAGGGCGCGCAGGATCCCGACGTGCCGTGGCAACACGCCTTCGCGCTGGCGCAGCGGCTGCCCACCGACGACGTGGTGCTGACCATGATCCAGGACGGCGACCATCGCCTGTCGCGCCCGCAGGACATCGCGCGAATGATCGCCGCGGTCGCGGAGATCGGGTAGTCTTCTTCCCTCTCCCACAAGGGGAGAGGGAAGAAAACGATGTTGTCGCAAGGAAGGAAAACGACATGAACGCATCAGCCATGCTCAGATCATTCTGCGACGCCGTCGAACAACACAACGGCAAGGCGCTGGCCGAATTGTTCACCGAGGACGGCGTCTACCACGATGTGTTCTACGGCGCGTTCAAGGGCCGCGCCAGAATCGCCGAGTTGATCGACGACTGGTTCTACCGCACCGCGACGGATTTTCGCTGGGACATGCACACGCCGGTCAGCGACGGCCACACACTGTATGCGCGCTACACTTTCAGCTATCGCTCGTTGCTGCCGGAGGCCAAGGGCGCGCGTGCGATGTTCGAGGGCGTCGCGATCATGACGCTGCGCGACGGCAAGATCGCCTGTTATCACGAGGTCGCCAACGCCGCGACCGGCTTCGTCGACATGAATTTCGCGCCGGAGCGGATCGCGAAGATCATTGCCAAACACGGCGCTGCATTGAAGGCGCGGCCGGAGATGGCCCGGCATCTGGTGGAGTAATACACCGAAGAGAGATTCTACGGCGGCGGCGGATTCGCCATCGGCTTCTTCTGCGCCAGTGCGGCGACCGTCGACGTGCCGATCGGGCCCTGCTCGTCGTAGAGCCAGCATTCGCCGATCGCGACGCCGTCGGTGGCGTGGTGGTTCACCACCTCGAAACCGACCCATCGCGTCACCGGCAACCGGTGCAGATAGAGCGTGACGTCGCTGTTGATGTAGCCGAGGCCCTGGTCGCCGGCATTGGCGAACGGGCTGGCGAAATCGGCCCCGGTGGCGACATGCACGAACGGCGTCATCGGCACGCCCTCGACCAGCTCGCGCACTTCGCTCATCCACAGCCGCCGCGGCCCGAGCGAGCCCATCGCGCCTGATATCGGCCGCGTGCTCCATTTGCCGTTCATGCCGAGTCTGGGATCGGTCGGCGCCGGAATGTCGGCGGGACTGGGCGCGTCCCAATTCGCTGGCGACCAGACATTGCCTGGCGCGTTCTCGGTTCGCCGCAACAACTGGCAGGAGGCGCGCGCCATGCTGACGCCGCCGGAAAGGAATTCAGCCTCGACCACCCGGATGCGCTTGCCGTCGCGAACCAGTCTGGTCGTGACCTCGACCGCCGTCTGGATGTTCGGCAGCCGGAACATGTCGACCGTCAGCCGCGCCGGCGTGAAATCATCGGAGCCGTGGCGCTGCTCGATCGCGAAGGCGAGCAGGCCGATGACGACGCGGCCATGCATCGAGTTCGGATCCCACGGCCCGTTCGAAGCCTGGGTTGGAATGAAGGCGTCGCCGTCTTTGGTGAAGAAAGGCTGATTTGTCATGGCGCGGGACCATGACGGAATTTTGCAAACGAAATCAAGTGTGGAGTCAGCCTCATGGTGAGGAGGCGCCCCCGGCAGCGCACTTGCGCTGTCCGGCGCGCCGTCTCGAACCATGGGGCGTGGCACTCATCCTTCGAGACGCATCGCGTCGCGATGCTCCTCAGGATGAGGATCAACCAGCGGCGCTTGTTATGCGCCACTCCGCGCGCACCGTCTCATCCGGTTCGGCGCTCAGCGCCCTCGCCGCCAACGCCTCGAACGCCTCGCGACCCATCAATTGCGACAGTGCCCACGCCGCGGCGCCGCGCACCAGCGGGCTGGCGTCATCGAGCAGTCGTTCGGCTTCGGCCGCCAGCGCCGCATCGCTGGAATTGCCGATCGCGATCAGCACATTGCGCACGAAGCGGTCGCGGCCGATGCGCTTGACCGGCGATTTTGTGAAACGCGCGCGAAACGCCGCGTCATCGAGCCGTGCCAGTTCGGTGAGCGCGGGCGCGCGCAGCTCGTCGCGCGCGGCGAGTTTGGTCTCACGCCCGGTCTGCGCGAACTTGTTCCAGGGACAGACCGCGAGACAATCGTCGCAGCCATAGATGCGGTTGCCGATCGCCTTGCGAAACTCGTGCGGGATCGGACCCTTGTTCTCGATGGTGAGATAGGAAATGCAGCGCCGCGCATCGAGCTTGTAGGGCGCCGGAAACGCCGAGGTCGGGCAGATATCGAGGCAGGCCTGGCATGAACCGCAATGGTCCGCGTCGGCCCCGTCGGACGGCAACTCCAGCGTCGTAAAGATCGCGCCGAGGAACAGCCAGGAGCCGAATTCGCGCGATACGAGGTTGGTGTGCTTGCCCTGCCAGCCCAGCCCCGCGGCCTGCGCCAGTGGCTTTTCCATCACCGCGGCGGTGTCGACGAACACCTTGACCTCGCAACCGTGTGCCGCGACCAGCCGGCGCGCCAGCGCCTTCAGCCGCTTCTTGATCAGGTCGTGATAGTCGTCGCCCTGCGCATAGACCGAGATCGCGCCGCGCGTCCGCTGCGCCAGGATCTCGAGCGGATTCCGGTCGGGCCCGTAATTGACGCCGAGCATGATCACCGACCGCACCTCCGGCCACAGTCCGCGCGGATCGGCGCGGCGCTCCGGACGATCCGCCAGCCAGTCCATGTCGCCATGCGCGCCGGCGTCGAGGAAATCGCGGAAATGTCTGGCGGCTTGCGCGATCGAATCCGGAGCGGTGACGCCGACACAGTCGAAACCGAGCGCGCGGGCTTCGTCGGCAAGCGCTGTTTTCAGACCGGCGGGAGAGAGATTGAGATCGGTGTTCAGAAATCCAGGTCCACATAGGTCCGCGACGCCGGCACGCCGGCCAGCCATTCGCTCAGCAGCGGGCGGAACGAGGGCCTCGACTTGACCCGCGCGTACCACGCCTTTGCCGCGTCGTCCTCGCTCCATGGCACGTCGCCCAGATAATCGATCGCCGAAAGATGCGCCGCGGCGGCGAGGTCCGCATAGGTGATCCGGTCGCCGGCGAGATAGTTCCGCGTCTTCGCCAGCCAGCCGATATAGGCCAGATGATAGCGCACATTGACCTTCGCCGCGCGAATCACGTCCGCGGCCGGCGCGCCGCCGCCGTCCTGCTCGTCCATGAAGCGCTTGTAGATGCGCTCGGTCACCAGCGGATTGGAGGCTTCCTCGAAAAACTTGTCGTTGAACCAGGCCATCAGCCGGCGCACTTCGATCCGTTCGCCCGGCGCCGCCGGCAACAGCCGGCGTTCATCCTGCCCGGCGCCATGGGTCTCGTCGAGATATTCGGCGATGATTCCGGCGCCGGGGATCGGCGGCAGCCGCTCGGCGACCAGCACCGGCGTGGAGCCCGCGGGGTTCAGCGCCAGAAACGCCTCGCGCCGCTCCCAGGCGCGCTCTTCCACCAGCCGCAGATCGAGGCCGTATTCGCCCAGCACAAGGCGAATGAATCGCGACTGCGGACAGAACGGATGGTGAAACAGCGTGTACATGCAGGCCTTGATTAGGTCGCGGCGCTTAACAATCCATCAACCGCGGCGGCGGCGCCAAACTACCTAAGCACAGGATTGAGGCAACCCGTGTTTTCACGTTTTTTGCGATTGCGGCAGGGTAGCGAATAAGCGAGAAGGACCCGGCTTTTCGGCTCATTCCGATCATAACGGAACCAATCACATGATGTCTGATGCAGTGAGGGCGGTGATTCTCGGCATCGTCGAGGGCGTCACCGAATTCATCCCGGTATCCTCCACCGGCCATTTGCTGCTGGCCGAACGGTTCTTTGATCTCGGCGAAGGCCCTTTCTGGAAGAGTTTTGCGATCCTGATTCAGCTCGGCGCGATCCTCGCGATCGTGGCGCTGTATTTTTCCAAATTGTGGGCGATCGCGCGCGGCATGTTCTCGGATCCCGCCGCGCAACGCTTCGTGATCGGCGTGCTGGTGGCGTTCCTGCCCGCGGCGGTGGTCGGCGCGATAGCCGGCAGCTACATCAAGGCCTTCCTGTTCAATCCATGGGTGGTGTGCTTTTCGCTGATCGTCGGCGGCGCCATCCTGCTCTGGGTCGATCAGCTCGATCTCGAGCCGCAGGAACACGACGCCACCACCTTTCCGCTGCCGATGTATCTCTGGATCGGCGTCGCGCAATGCATTTCGATGATCCCCGGCGTGTCGCGCTCCGGCGCCACCATCGTCGGCGCCATGCTGCTTGGCGCCGACAAGCGCGCGGCGGCGGAGTTTTCCTTCTTCCTTGCGATCCCGACCATGGTCGGGGCGTTCGTCTACGATCTCTACAAGAGCCGCGGTGAGATGACGCTGGATCACGCCGGCTTGATTGCGATCGGCTTCGTGGTGTCGTTCATCACCGCGATGATCGTGGTCAAGGCATTTTTGGGCTACGTCACGCGCCACGGCTTTACATTGTTCGCATGGTGGCGCGTCATCGTCGGCACGCTCGGGCTGATCGCGCTGGCGATGGGACGGTAGGAATCCTGTATCGTCGTGCCTGCGTTCGCTGCGACGACAAGCATCACACGCCCTTATGCGCGAACTGCCCCGTCCGGCGGAAACGCCAGAGATATTGCGGCGCGATCGCTTCCAGCGAATCCGGCGTGATCCCCAGTCCTTCCAGCGTCAGGCCGGCGGCCTTCGCCGCATCCGACACCACATTGTCGGAGCGCAGCAGCGCCACCTGGTCCGGCGTCAGTTTCAGCGGTCCCGGCGCGAACTGCAGCAACATCGCCTGCCATTTGGCCAGCCCAAACGGCAGCGACACCAGCATGCGCCGGCGTTCGATGGTGGCGAGAATGACTTCCATAACCTCGCGCATGGTCAGCACCTCAGGGCCGCCGAGTTCGTACACCGCGCCGGGCTTGGTCTTGCCGTCGACGGCATCCGCCACCGCGGTCGCGACGTCGCCGACATAGACCGGCTGCAGTTTCGTCAGGCCGCCGCCGATCAGCGGCAGCATCGGCGATATCGTGGCAAGCCCCGCGAAGCGGTTGGTGAACTGGTCCTCGGGGCCGAACACCACCGAGGGCCGCAGGATGGTCGCCGTGGGCACCGCCGCCAGCACCGCCTTTTCGCCCGCCGCCTTGGAGCGGCCGTAGCGCGCCGGCGAATTCGCGTCGGCGCCGATGGCGGAGACATGCACCATCCGCGC
This sequence comes from Bradyrhizobium sp., assembly GCF_030693485.1. Lineage (GTDB taxonomy): Bacteria > Pseudomonadota > Alphaproteobacteria > Rhizobiales > Xanthobacteraceae > Bradyrhizobium. The sequence goes on from NZ_JAUYAN010000215.1 coordinate 21,472, forward strand.
GCCGGCCGCATTGGCCGCGCCGGCGATCGCGCCGGCGCCCGCGCCCTGTACCGCGTCGAAGCGCTGGGCGCCGCCTTCGGCGAGGATGCCGACCAGGTTGATGGCGACATGCGAATCGCGCATCGCGGCCTCGACCGAGGCCGGGTAGCGCAGATTGGCCTGCACCGCGTGGATCTGGCCGACCTTGCCAAGGGGTTGCAGATGCCCGGCCAGTTCCGGCCGCCGCACCGCCACCCGGATCCGGTAATCGCGCTTGGCCAGCGCCCGGACCACGCTGCGGCCGAGAAAGCCGGATCCTCCGAAAACCGTGACCAGCGTGTCCAGATTCGATGCCATGGGGGCCATTTTCCTTCGGTCAAAGTCGAGAGATCGCAGGCGATTACGCCGTTTCGCGATACGCCAAGCGGCCGGTTCTGTACAGCGCATTTGGCCGGCAATGCGCCGATTTGACAAGCGCGCGGACGGTCCGTACTAACCGGCCCGGGCCCAGGTGGCGGAATTGGTAGACGCGCTGGCTTCAGGTGCCAGTGGCTTAACGGCCGTGAAGGTTCGAGTCCTTTCCTGGGCACCACCCTCCTTTTAAACCATTGGTTTACAAGGAAATCAGCAAGATCAGTGGCTTGACGCTACCCGCCTGGTACAAAAGGCTGGTACAATGCCCCTTGCAATGTCACGTCCCTGGAAACATCCCGACAGCGGCCGTGAACCAGACGTACGGGCATCTGCGGCCAGATCGATAGCGTCCTGCACTTCGATATCTGCCCGGACCCCGATCACTATTACGCGGTGACGTGCCTGAGGGATCCCGAATTCTTCGGCGCGAACTATGAACGATCGGTGATAATCAGGGACTGCAAGCTTCATTCGTCCTTGGGCGGTCGATGCCAATGCAAAGAGGCGATAGCTGTTCTTACGTCCTCCGGCATCTCGGAGGTCTGAAAGGACGAGGTCGAAGATCTCCTTGCCGTCAACGGAGGAGGAGATCATCCCCTTGACGTTCTCCATTACGAATACGGCCGGCTGAAGCTGGCGAATGACCTCGATGTATTCTCGATAGAGAAAGTGTCTGAGGTCGTTGCGAGCGTTATATCCCTTAATTCCTCGGTTCCGGGCGCGCCCGACGAGCGAGTACGCCTGACATGGAGGTCCGCCGATCAGAACTGACCTCGCCGAGGCGGTCT